>JAGVFS010000047.1 GCA_020057535.1 Patescibacteria group bacterium | reverse complement strand
TTTTAGTTGAAAAAGTATAATTTTTCTTAATGAAAGATGGGGTGTTAAAATAAATAACACAAATGTAGTATTTAAAAAAGTTTGGATTTACGAAATCCAAACTTTTTTAAATAACTGATTCAAATAACTAATTTGAGAATTAAGAAAGGAAAAGTGGTTTGTTTTAAATTGTGATCGTTTGAAAAGTTTTTCAATATTTCCAATGATGACAAAAATGTTTTATTCCTTTAATTATTTTTTTTAGAAATTACGTTGACTATTTTTGTTTTTTTAAGTTTTCCGTTAAATTTTCTTAATTTTTTAGTAGTAAAAACAATCTCCCCTTTAATAATAGAGTATAATGTATCGTCTTTTCCTTTTTTAACATTTTTTCCCGGAAAAATTTTTGTTCCTCTTTGACGAACAATAATACTTCCGGCTTTTGCTATTTGTCCGCCATAAAGTTTAACTCCCAATCTTTGACCTTGTGAATCGCGACCCAACGCGGTTGAACCTCCTGCTTTTTTATGCGCCATAAAAAAATGAATTATGAATTAAGAATGTAGAATTAAAATAAAAAAATAAATAAAATATAATTATTAATATTTATTTAGGTTAATACCACGGCAACCCTCACTAATTAAAAAATATTAAATTTTAGGCTTTTAACTAAAGAAATTCGTTATAACAAACGTCCCATCCTTAAAATATTTATGTTTTTTTGGTAAAAAATATAATTTTCCAACGAGAGTTGGGTTAAAAAATTAGAAAATTAATTTTATTTATAATTTTAATTCATTTACTTTTTCCCAATCTATTTCATTTAAAATAGTAATTTTATCGTCGCCAATAATATATAGATAATCATTTATAAAAAGGGCTCTTTTAGCTGAAATTTGGCTAATGGTTTTTACTAATTTAAATTTATTATTTTCATAAGAAAAAATATAGCCGCCTTTACCTCCTGGCAAAAAGAAAACATTATGTTTTTTATCTAATAAAAACGCGTGATGATTATCTAAAGCATCTGACCAATATTCATCTAAAATATATTTGTCAATTTCTTTTGGATTTTTTGGCGAAGCGACATCAAAAAGAGAAAGTTTTACCTGTTGAGCTTCTTTACCAATGCCCAAAATTATATCATTAGAAATTGGATGTAAATATGAAGAATAGCCAGGAATTTTTAATTCACCTTTTAATTCTGGTTTTTTTGGATTAGATAAATCTAAAACATAAAATGGATCAGTCTGTCTAAAAGTGACTAAATAACCTCGATCTTCTATAAATCTAGCTGAATATATTTTTTCTGTTAAGCCCAAATTTTCAATTGATCCTTGGATTTTTAAATCTTTATCTAAAACATAAATATCATTAGCGGTTTCTTGATTACCACGACTAAACATAAATCCTATGCCTTTTTCGCCAATTATTGTGGCTATTCTAAGATTATTTTGATACTCGTCTAAAGCGAATTGATTTAAAGGATAACCAGGAACATTGCCAGTGGCTTTAATGTCAAATTTTTCTAATTCTATTTTTACTATTCCAGTTTTTTCAAATTTTTTTTGATGAGTTTTATAATATTTTGACATTCTATTTGAAAGTTCGTTTTCTATTTTCATTCTTTCATCATTATTTAAAGAATTTTGATAATTTTCAAGAATAGAATAAAATTCTATTAGTTTAGCTTGCGAACCAATATCGTAATTTTCTAATTTTTTCATTTTTTCATTTATCCAATTTGGAAATATGTCTTGATTTTCTTTTATAAATCCAGAAAATAATTTAATTATCCTTTCAGAATAAGAATAGGTGATATAAATTCCATTTTCTGACATATAGATTACAGAAGAGTCTGAAGATCCAACAAAAGAAATATTTTTTTCTATTTTTCCGGTAATTGGATCTAAAACCATAGCGACGAATGTTGTGTCAACTGGAACTTGGGAAACTGGATGATAAATATCAATACATTTAATTTCTAAAGGGGTTTTGTTTGTTGTTAATAATTTAATTTGGCAAGGTTGAAATTGATCAATCCAAGTTTCAGTTACTAAATATATTTTGTTTTTATAGAGTCTACTATCCGTAATAAAAACATTATTTTCTAATTTTATATTCCATTTTTCTTTTGGCGATTTTGGATCTGAAACATCATAACTAAAAATTTCTTGATTAGAAAAAATAACCAAAATATTTTTATCTAAAAGTAAAGTTCCTGTTTTATCAATGTTAGAAATAGTTGATAAACCAGTCGGTGGAAAAGCATTAATTATTTTTGTTTGATTGGTTGCTAAAGGTTGTATTGATTCTCCTATAAATTCTTTAGTTAAAGGATAAAAAGATTCTGAAGAAAAATAAATTTCTTTACCGTTTGTTTTGACAATATCAGGCTCGTCAATTCCTAAAACTTGAACATTGGTTTCAGAAATTCTTTCAGGCGTTGTTGTTTCTTTTTTTAATTCTGTTTGCACTTCATCTGTTGTAGCTGTTAACATTTCTGTTTTTATTGTATTCATTCTTATAATTCCTCCACCATAATGATTTGCCATTTCATCTATTTCAGTTTGTAAATAATTTTTAAATTCTTTTTCTGAAGAAAATTTTTCAATTTTTTCTATTTCAGATGAAATTTTCTTAGAGGGAAAATTGAAATCAAAAAACCAAGATTTATTTTTTAAATTTTTATTGTTTAAAACAATAAACGAAATAGCGATTAAAAAAACCGCTAAGACAATGATAATTCCGATTTTTTCGCTGATTAATTTTTTAAAAATTTGCATATTTATTTTAATAAATGTTAATTATATTAAATAATATAACATTTATTAAAAATGTCAATTATATTCAAAATTATACGCTTGGAATTGGGAAATTTAAGCACATTTCTTTAACTTTTTTTTTAATTTTTTTAAAAACATTTGATTCGTCTTTATGTTCAATAGCGGTATTTATCCATGCGACAATTTTTTTTATTTCTGTTTGTTTTATGCCTCTTGTTGTAATTGCCGCTGTGCCATAACGAACGCCAGATGGATTCATTGGCGGATTTGGATCGTTTGGAATAGTAGATCGAGAGACCGAAATGCCGCATTTATCTAAAATAACTTCTGTCTCTTTGCCAGACAAATTTTTTGAAGTCATATCAATCACCATTAAATGATTGTCTGTGCCATTGGATATAATTTTATAGCCTAATTTAATAAATTCTTCTGTCATGGTTTTAGCGTTAGTAATAACTTGTTTAGCGTATTGTTTAAATTCAGGTTGTAAGTTTTCATTAAAGCCAACAGCTTTTGCCGCTATTATGTGTTCATGGGGTCCGCCTTGCATTCCTGGAAAAACAGCTTTGTCAACTTGTTTGGCAAATTTTTTTTTACACATAATTATAGCCCCTCTTGGACCGCGTAAAGTTTTATGGGTAGTTGTGGAGACTACATCAAAAATAGGAACAGGATTATACATTTCGCCTGCTGCGATTAAACCTGCTGTGTGCGCGATATCGGCAAAAGTAAAAGCGTTTATTTCATCTGCGATATCTTTAAATTTTTGCCATTCTATTTCTCGTGAATAGGCGCTATATCCAGCAACAATCATTTTTGGTTTTTCACGTAAAGCAATTTCTCTAACTTTTTCCATATCAATTCTACCAGTGGTTTGATTAATTTCGTATTGAGTAAAATTATACAATATGCCGGAAAAATTAATTGGATGACCATGAGATAAATGTCCGCCGTGATCCAATTTTAATCCTAATACTTTATCTCCAGGTTTTAAAAATGCCATATAAACAGCGGAGTTAGCAGGGGAGCCTGATAAAGGTTGGACATTAACATGTTCGGCTTGAAATAATTTTTTAGCTCGTTCAATCGCAATAGTTTCAATTTCATCAATTATTTGATTACCACCATAATAGCGATGTCCTGGATAGCCCTCGCTGTATTTATTATTTAATACTGTTGCCATTGCTTCTAATACAGCTTTAGAAACATAATTTTCCGAAGCGATCAATTCTATTTCTTCATTTTGCCGTTTTGTTTCTTTTTGTATACTATTAAAAATTTCGTGGTCTTTTATCATGATGTTTTTATAATTAAACATAATTAAAATAAGCAAAATTTTTAAAATGATATGCGTGTCTTATTGGAGTTATTTTGATTAAAATATCGGGATAAATATTAAATATTACTTAAAAGTAATTAGTAATTAGTAATTTATAATCCTCCATAAAGGAGGATTATTGTTCTTTTATTTGTTATTTGGTTATTTTTCTACGTTTTTATTCTGTTACTCTAAATACTTCTTCAACACTTGTAATGCCATCTAAGGCTTTTAAAATTCCGTCTTGAACCATTGTAATCATTCCTTCTTTAATAGCTAAATTTTTTATTTTTTCGTCGGAAATTTCTTCATCTTTAAGAATGCTTTCTCTGATTTTAGAACTCATTAATAAAATTTCATAAATTCCAATTCGTCCTTTGTATTTTAATTGATTGCATTTTTCACAGCCTTTTCCTTTATAAAATTTTAAATTATTTAAATCATATTGAAAATTATAATTTTTAGGGAGTTTTTGTAATATTTTTTTAATTTTTTCTAATGTTTCATTTAATATTTTTTTTTCTTCTTTGCAAAAAGGACAGATTTTGCGAACTAATCTTTGTCCAATTATTGCGTTAAGACTTGGAGCTAATAAAAAAGATTTAACATTCATGGCTAAAAAACGTGAAATAGTCGCTGCTGCGCTATTAGTGTGAAGAGTAGAAATAACTAAATGTCCAGTTAAAGATGCATTAATAGCTATTTCGGCTGTTTCTAAATCGCGAATTTCTCCAACCATCACAATATCTGGATCTTGCCTTAAAATTGCCCTTAATCCCGTGACAAAAGTATAATTTTTATTTAAGTCAATTTGACTTTGATTAATGCCTTTTAATTTATATTCAATCGGATCTTCTAAGGTAATAATTTTTACATTTGGTTTGTTTAATTTATTTAAAATAGCATAAAGAGTGGTGGTTTTGCCAGAACCAGTTGGTCCAGTGGTAAGAATCATGCCGTTTGGTCTTTTAATTTCTTTTTTTAATTGATTAAAGGCGAGATTACACAATCCCAAATCTTCAAAAGATAGACCAACTTTTGAAGATCTTAAAAGCCTCATTACTATGCTTTCACCAAAAGCGGTTGGTAAACAAGAAATTCTTACGTCAATCCTGTCATTACTTAAATAAATAGTAAATCTTCCATCTTGGGGTTGATCAATAATATTTATTTTAAGGCTGGCTATTAGTTTTATTCGAGAGATAATTTTAGGCCAAATGGACCTATCTAACGAAGCGATTGTATAAAGAATTCCATCTATTCTAAATCTTATTTTAACATCTTCTTCTTCCGCTTCGATATGAATATCAGATGATTCGCTTTTAATGCCAAAAGCGATTAACATTATAATAACATCTGTTAAAGAAGCGTATTTAAGTTTTTCTTTAAAATTTTCAAAATTATTAAATTCTTCTTGAAATTTTATTAAATTTTCTTCTGTAATTTCCACCCCCTTTTTAGTTTCTTTAATTTTTGGCAAGTAGTCGTATTGTTTAAGGGTAAATTGAAAACTTTCTTCAGATATTAAATATGTCGTTATCTCGCAGCGATATTTTTTTTCTAATTGAGAAGTTAATCTTAAAATATCCGGAGTTAAAGGATTAACACTGGCAATTTTTATTTCTTTTTGAGTTTTTAAAAAGCAAATAATTTTGAATTTTTTTGCTTGCTCTTTGTCAATTAAGGCTAATGTTTCTAAATTTATAGTAATTTTTTTTAAATTAATATAATTCAAATTTAATTTTTGGGCTTTTTTTTGAGTACCTTCTTCTTTTTTAATTAAGTCCATTTCTTGTATTTTTTTTTCTAATTTTTCTTCCGCATTATTATTTAAAACCACTTTAGGCTTTAAAGCTTCTTCTTTTTTATTTAAGAGATTAGAAATTAAAAAAGAGGACATAAATAATTAAAAGTTTAAAACACAAAGCTAAAAAAGTTTAAAATTAAAAATAACTAAAAAAATTTTTAATGATCAATTTTTAATTTTAATGAATTTTTAAATTCCAATTTTCAAATTTGATTAATTTTTATTTGAAAATTAGATTATTCAATTTTATTAAAAATTAATATTTAAAAATTGAAAATTATGATTGCATTTTTTAAATTTTTATGAGTATAGTTTTTGTTTAAGAGATTCTATTTCTTGCTTTACCCGATTATTATTTTCCAAAACTTTTTTAATTTTTTGATAGGCGTGCATTGCAGTTGTATGATCTCGTCCTCCAAATTCTTGTCCAATTGAAGGATAAGATATTTCTAACTCTTCTCTTAATAAATACATAGCTATTTGTCTTGGATTAACTAATTCTTTTTTTCTACAGTTTCCGGACAAACTTTCTATTTTTAAATTATAAAAATCAGCCACAATTTTAATTAATTCTTTGGCATTAATAGCTTTATCAGACGATCTTGAAGATAGGTTCGATAGGGTATTTTTAGTATTTTCTAAAGTAATTGGACGTCCATCAAGTTCGTGTTGCGCAATAATTTTAATTAAAGCTCCCTCTAATTCTCTAACATTATTCTGAATAGTTGTCGCTAAATATTGAATTATTTCTTTATTTAAATTGAATTGACGTTCTTTGAGTTTTGTTTCTAGAATCGCTATTCTAGTTTCTAAATCTGGCCGAGAAACATCGGCGATCATTCCCATTGAAAAACGCGAAATAATTCGTTCTTCTAAGGCAGGAATATTTTTTGGTAATCGGTCGGAAGTAAAAACTAATTGTTTATTTTGTCCATAAAGGGTGTTAAATGTATGAAAAAATTCTTCTTGTGTTCTTTCTTTATTGGCAATAAATTGAATGTCATCCATCAAAAGAATATCAACATCACGATATTTTTTTTTAAATTCTTCTGTTTTGTTTGTTTTTATCGCTTTAACAAAATCATTAGCAAAATTTTCTGAATTAACATACAAAACTTTTTTATCTGGACATTCTAATAAAACTTGATTACCAATTGCTTGCATTAAATGAGTTTTTCCTAAACCAACTCCTCCATAAATAAAAAGAGGATTGTATTTAGTTCCCAATTGTTTTGTTATCGCTATGGCAGCAGCGGCAGCTAGTTCATTTCCGGTTCCAATAATAAAATTTTTAAAAGAATATTTAAAATTTAAATTAAATTTATCTTTAATCCCTTGTTCTTCAAATTGTTTTTGTTTTTGATCATTTAAAAATATTTGTTGGGTTAATTTTTTATCAGGTTGATTGAGGGTAATTTCTTGAAATTTGGATTCTTCCAGAGATTCTACTTTATAAATTATTTTTTTGATTTTATAATCAGTAATATTTTCTAAAGCCTGAATAATCGCTTTGTGATATTTTTTTTCTAACCATGAAATAGTAAAAGCGTTAGGCGTGCCAATAATAATTTGATCATCTTGCCAAGAGGAGACAAAAGTATTTTTAAACCAAGTATTAAAATTCGCTTTACTTATGGTTAATTCTAATTCTCCTAAAACAGC
>JAGVFS010000040.1 GCA_020057535.1 Patescibacteria group bacterium | reverse complement strand
GGAAAATTTTCTGGTTGGGCTTGGTCGGAAAATATTGGTTGGATTAATTTTGGCCCTTTAAAGCCTTATCCGATAATTCCTAATAATGAAGCTACAATAGAAATAAAAACAGTTTGTAATGATGCTGGTAAAGAAATTGTTACAGGATGGGCTCAAGTAGAAAGCACTAAGGGGTGGATTAAAATGAGCGGAAATAATTATAATGTGAAAAGAGATGAAAATACAATAGACGATTTAACAGGCTGGGCTTGGTCGGAAGATTTTGGTTGGATTAGTTTTAATTGTAATAATATTGAAAATGGTTGCGCTCAAAATTATAAAGTAAGCACTTTTACCCCAACCTATAAACCTAAAAAAATCACACCCTTAACTGTTTTACAAGATAATTGTTCTAATAATGGAAAAAATCCGCAAATTCAATTAAATTGGACTTTTGAAGGCTGCAAGCCTGGCGATAGGCAAACAGGATATCGTATTCAGATTGATGATGATAAATCTTTTAATGAACCTTATGTTATAGAAAAAGAAAAAATATTACCAGAAAAACTAGAAGGGTCTAAAAATATTTATTCTACTTCTTCAGAAGATGGGGAAAAACTTCAATATGGCGGAACAACTGGAGAAAGATCATATTATTGGAAAGTTAGCGTTCAGGTTAATGGAACAGAATGGTCAGATTTTGTAACAACAGAATTTCCTTTTTTTACCCCTAAGCATCCTTATCCGCAAGCAAGTCTTGAATGTTCAAAAGATAGAGAAAATTATAAAGATTGCAAAGAACTAAACGTTAGCGCGGGAGAGACAATTTATTTTACAGGAAACGATCTAGAGTCTTGCGGGGGTGGGTTAGGTTTATCAGAATGCGCTGGAGTTGTTATTAAAAAAAGAACATGGGAATTTGGAGTTTTGTGTGAAAAAAATGATGATTGTTTAGAAGGAGAAATTTGTAATACAAATAAAATTTGTGAAAAAGCAATGTCATCAACATCATCATCAATAATCACAACTAGTCGAACATATTTTGCCGGATCGCTTCCAGAAGAAGGTTTAAATTTAAAAATTACAGATAGTAGTGGTTACACATGCCCCGCATTAGGAACTTCTTTTAAAGATAAAAAGGTAAATTTTCCATTGCCAATTTGGAAAGAGGTAATTCCAAAAGATTAAAAAGAATTAAGAATGGCGTATATTTTATATTAAATCCTAACGATTAAATTTCAATATTTAATTAAACTATAAATCTTAAGCCCAATTGTATTTTGTTTTAAATTTGAGATTTGAGATTTGGGATTTATTGATTATTGGATATTGTGATTTAGGATTTTGTAAAATTTTTCCTATAAATTTTGCTTATTTTATAATTCCTATTTATTTGACGGGCGTAGCTCAATGGTAGAGCTCCAGGTTGTGGTCCTGGTTGTTGCCGGTTCAAATCCGGTCGCTCGTCCCATTAAAAAATACGAGAATAAAAAACAATAAAACATAAAAATAAATTTTGATTTATAAAATGAATTATTTTTTAATGTAAAATGTCACTCAGAGAGTGAGGCAGACATTTAATAGATAAATATCAAAATAAAAAATAACCATTCTTGATTTTATTAATTTTATTTTAATAGGTAAAGCATTGTATAGTGGAATGGCGTTTTATTTTAAATAGGTAGGATTCATTTGATATTAAAATATCAAGGTGAAGTGAAGGCGTGGCAATGTAAGAGTTAAAAATAAAATTAAAATTTAATAATTTACATTTTAACTGTTATTTTGCATTTTGATTTTTAATTTTTTATTTTATTGTTTTATGTCTAAATCAGACATTTTACAATTAGCCAAAGGCGTGAGGGATTTTTTACCAGAAGAAAAAATTGCTAGAGAAAAAATAGTTGATATTTTAAAAAATACTTTTGAAATTTTTGGCTACTCCCCAATAGAAACCCCTATTTTAGAGAGGTTTTCTTTATTTTCTTTTAAATATATTCAAGGTAAAGAATCGGATATTTTAAAAGAGGCTTTTAAATTACAGGATAATGGAAAACGAAAATTAATTTTAAGAACAGAATTTACTCCATCGCTCGCGCGTTTTATTGGAATGAACCAAAATTTAAAAATGCCTTTTAAACGTTATCAAATTGGACAGGTTTTTAGAGATGGGCCAATTAAATTAGGAAGATATAGAGAATTTTGGCAATGCGATGTTGATGTTGTCGGAATAAAAAATGAAATTATTGACGCGGAAATAATTGAATTGGCGTTGGAAATATTTAAAAAATTAAATTTGAAAGTTGAAATAAAAATTAATAATCGGAAAATACTTAATGCCATTTTAGATCAAGTTAAAATTTCAGAAACAATTCGAGACCAAATTATTATTTCAATTGATAAATTAAATAAAATTGGTAAAAAAGGAGTAAAAGAAGAATTAGAAAAAAAGAATTTATCTCTTGAAGAGATAAATAAAATTTTAGAATTAATCAATATTAAAGGAAAAAATAATCAGGATAAAATTGATAATTTGAAAAAAATATTAATTAACCAAGAAGGTTTATTAGAAATAGAAAAAACTCTATCTTATTTAGATGATAAAGAAAATGTAATTTTTTTGCCAAGCTTAGCTCGCGGATTGGCTTATTATACAGGTAATGTTTTTGAAGTTTTTTTAAAAGATAAAAGTAAAATAAATTGTTCTTTGGCTGGTGGTGGAAGATATGATAAAATGATTGGTAATTTTTTAAATTCTCAAAAAAAAATACCAGCTATTGGAATTTCTTTTGGTTTAGAAACTATTTTTGACGCTTTGGAACTTTCAAAAAAAGCGAATAAAAAAACAGTTGTTGATATATTATTTATTCCAATTGGAGAACAAAATATTAAATCAGGGATAGAGATTATTAAAAAATTAAGAGATAAGGGGTATAAGATTGATATGGATTATTTATTTAGATCAATAAGTAAGGCTTTGCAATACGCGAATGATATGAAAATAGAAAAGGTTTTAATTTTTGGAGACAATGAAAGAAAAAATAATGAGGTTTGTTTAAAAAATATGGAAACAGGAAAACAAGAAAATAAAAAAATTTCTGATTTTTAAATAATTATTAAACTTTGGCAAAAATTCTGAATAATATTATAAAATCCTTTATTTTAGCCAAAATAATTTTATTTAAAAAAATAAATGTTTTATTTAAAAGAAATTAATAAAATTTGCCAAAGTTTAGTTATTTAGATAAATGGTTTTAAAAGAAATTAATAATTTTTACTGATTATGATGTACCCCTTGTCAAGACAGTAATATTAGGTGAATTGAGTGGAATTTTAAGTTAATTAATTTAGTTATACACAGTTTATTTGATAAAATATAT
>JAGVFS010000065.1 GCA_020057535.1 Patescibacteria group bacterium | reverse complement strand
TGGAGCGGGTAACGGGAATCGAACCCGTATCTCTACCTTGGCAAGGTAATATAATAGCCACTATACGATACCCGCGTACATAAAATTTATTTTATATTTCTAATTTTTATTCATCCCCCGTTAAATAATTTTTAATCAACACATTAAAGTTTGAAAATTGTAAAATGGTATTTAACGAAATTATAAATTGAAAATTACTCTACCAATTTAGTTGCTCCCAAAATTATTGCGTCTTCTCCAAGTTTAGATTTAACTATCGGAATTTTAAATAAACTTTTATTCGCTAAATGTTTTTTCATTTCAATGATAGCTGGTTTATAAAGCATTTTAATTTCACTTAAACCGCCGCCTAAAATAACAATATTTGGATCAAAAATATTTATAAAATAAGCCAATCCTATGCCAAGATTTTTAGCAACTTTTAAAATAGCTTTCTGAGCTATTTTTTTATTTTGCAAAGCTTCCATGTTAATCTCTATGCTTGTTTTTTCTTTTCCTGTTAAAATTTTATAATATTTTTCCAAAGCAATTCCTGAAGCAGCCGCTTCAAAACACCCTCGCTTTCCACAATTACACTTTAATCCATTTTTTTCAATAATTACATGATGACTAATTTCACTGATTAAATAATGAGCTCCATAATATGATTTTTTATTTATTATTATTCCCGCGCCAATTCCAGTTCCCAAAGTAAATCCTAAAATCACATTGTATTTTTTGCCTGCTCCAAAAATACTCTCTCCCAAAGTAAAACATTGAGCGTCATTGCTTAAAAATACCGGAACCTTAAATTCTTTTTCTAAAATTTTTTTTAAATAAATATTTTTAAAATTTTTAGTAAAATTTAGCGCTTCAATAATTACTCCTTTTTTAATATCAATTCTTCCGGCAAATCCTATGCATATTTTTTTTACATCCTTATTCCAATTTTTTTTTATCACATCAAAAATATTTTGTAAAACAAAATGTTTACCCTTTTTTGTTTGAGTTGCAATTTTTATTTTTTTTAATTTTAAATTATCATCAACAAAAGCGCAAATAATTTTACTCGCTCCAACATCTAAACTAATAAGCATAAAAATTAAATCAAGAATTTATAATTTGTAATTTAAATTTATTTATATATTTTATATATGCTTTATTTTTCTCTTTATGTCAATATAAATTGACACATAAAATTGACGAAAAGTAAAAATTAGTTTAAAATAAGCCTATTATGAATATAACTGAATTGGCCAGAAAATTAAAAATTTCCACAGTAAAGTTGCGGGAAGAATTGCCGAAGCTTGGTTTTGATATTGGTCAAAAAGCAATTAAAGTTAATCCTTGGGTTGCGAATAAAATTATAGAAAATTTTCAAAAAGGATTAATAAAATTTGAAGAAGAAAAAGAAGAAGAAAAAGAAGAAATAATTCATCAACTGACGGATAAAAAAGAAATTAAAATTCCTGCGACAATTACAGTCTATCAATTAGCGCAAAAATTAGAAATACCGGTTGTTCAAATTATTTCCGAATTAATAAAAAATGGAATCATGGCGACTATTAACGAAGAGATTGATTTTGAAACAGCCAGTATTGTTGCTCAAGATTTAGGATTTAAAACACAAATAGCGGACGAAATTCTTATTCAAGAGGGAGGAGTTATTACAAATGAAAAATTAAAAGAAATTCTCAAAGAAGATGAGGATAAATTAGAATCAAAACCGCCAGTTGTCGTGATTATGGGACACGTTGATCATGGAAAAACCACTTTATTAGATTTTATTCGTAAAACAAATGTTGTTTCATCGGAAAGTCATGGCATTACTCAACACATTGGAGCGTATCAAGTAGAAAAAAATGGCCAATTAATTACTTTTTTAGACACTCCCGGACATGAGGCTTTTAAAGCGATGAGAACTCGAGGGGGAAGAGTGGCTGATATTGCGATTTTAGTTGTCGCAGCCGACGACGGATTAAAACCCCAAACCCTTGAAGCCATTAAAATCATTCAACAAGAAAAACTGCCTTTTGTCGTGGCTATTAATAAAATTGATAAGCCAGAAGTAGACATTGAAAGATTAAAACAACAATTAGCAGAGAATAATCTTTTGCCAGAAGATTGGGGTGGAAAAATTATTTGCATCCCTATCTCTGCCAAGAAAGGAGACGGGGTTGATAATTTATTGGAAATGATTCTTTTAATTAAAGAAATGGAAAAAATAAAAGCCAATCCAAATAGAGAGGCTTTGGGGACAATAATAGAATCGCATTTAGACTCTCAAGAAGGAACGGTGGCTACTGTTTTAATTCAAACAGGGACATTAAAAGGGGGGGACGCTATTATTATCGGCCCTGTTTCAGGAAAGGCTAGAACATTGAAAGATTTTAATAATTTAGAATTAAATGAAGCTAAGCCTGGAACGCCAGTCAAAATTTTAGGATTAAAAAAAATTTGCCAAGTTGGAGATATTTTAGAAGCAATTTCTGACAAGAAAGAGTTTAAAAAGAAAGAGAAAGAACATAGTTTATTTTTTGAAAAAAAGAGAAAAAAAATTTTATTCTTTTTGGGACAAAAAAAATTTTTAGACGCGAAAAAATTAAATATTATTTTAAAATTTGATGTTTCAGGTTCAGAAGAAGCGATACTTGAAAGTTTAGTTAAAATTCATAGGCCAGAATTAATTATAAATGTTGTCGCTCAAGGACTGGGAAATATCGCCGAAGCAGATGTGATGCGAGCGTACGCCAGCCAAGCTCAAATTATTGGATTACATGTTATAGCGACAAAAACAGCTTTAATTTTAGCTCGAGAAAAAAAAGTTCAAATAAAAATTTATGAAACTATTTATGATTTAATTGATGAAATTAATAAAATCCAAAATGAAATGGCAAAGACAACAAAAATTGAAAGAATTGATTTGGGTTGCCTTAGGATTTTAGCTACTTTTAAAAAAGGAGAGGGTTCAATAATTTTGGGTGGGCAAGTTTTAGAAGGGAAAATAATTAAAAAAGGGAAAGTTGATATAAAAAGAAGAGATAAAAAAATAGGAGAGGGGGTTATAGACGAACTACAAACAAATAAAGTTCCAATTGAAGAAGTAAATGCTGGAGTTGAATGTGGAATAAAACTCAACACGCAAACACTAATTATGCCAGACGATATTCTTTATGTTTATGAAGAAAAAATTATAGAAACAAAATAGAAAAACCTAATTAATCTAATTTCTAATTAAAATTAGATATCATTTTCTCTTAATCCAAAATTTATAATTTAATTTATTTTGATCCATAATTCTCGATTATTTTTATATCAAAAGTTGATTTTATGATTTCTAACACACGCGTTCAACAAATAAACGAGGTTATTAGACAAGAATTAAATCAAATAATACTTCGAGAAATAGAATTTAATTTAAACACCATAGTCACTATTATTAGAGTAGACTCTGATCCAGAATTAAAAATAACTAAAATTTTTTTAAGAGTTTTTCCTGAAAATAAAGAAAAAAAAAGTTTAAAAACTTTAAATAAACGAACTCCGCTTTTACAAGCTCTTTTAAATAAAAAAATATATTTACGCTATGTTCCAATAATTAAATTTTTTATTGATACAAAGGGGAAAAAAGAAGAAACAAGAGAAGAAAAAATAGAAAAGTTGTTTGAAGAAATAGAAAAAACACAAGAGACACTAAAACAAAAAACATAAAAAATAATTAACCTTTAATTAATTTTAATCTAATGCTTTTTGTTTTACCTATTCTATGTCTGAAATTAAAATTCGAAAATTTAGATTGGCTCCACCGCCAACCGAATTGCCAATTTATGGAAAAATAAATTCTAGTGAATGTTGTTTTTTTGGACGGACTAATTATCAAGCAATCTTAGAAGAAAAAAGATTTATTTTGGAATTAAACGAAAAGATAGAAAACGTCATATATATGTAATCGGCAAAAGCGGGGTAGGCAAAAGTAAATTTTTAGAACTTTTAATTCGTCAAGATATCGCTTATGGTCATGGGGTTGGATTAATTGATCCTCATGGAGATTTGATTGAAGTAATTTTAGATTTTATTCCAAAAGAAAGAATAAACGATGTTGTTTTAATTGATCCATCAGATTTAAATTGCCCGGTTTCTTTCAATCCGTTACAAAATGTTAATCCTGAATTAAAACATCAAATTTCTCAAGGATTAATTGAAATTTTAGAGAAACAATTTGGCGCTAACTGGACCCCAAGATTAGAGCATGTTTTTCGTTTTACTTGTCTATCTCTTTTAGATTATCCTCACGCCACAATGCAAGGAATGATTTCAATGTTAACAGATAGAAACTATCGTCAAAAAGTTATTAATTATATTGAAGACGAGATGATTAAAAAATTCTGGGCCGTTGAATTTGCCGACTGATCGGAAAAATTTGACGCCGAAGCTGTCATTCCTTTGGTTAATAAATTATCTCAATTTCTTTCCAATCCTTTGCTTCGCAATATTTTTGGACAAGAAGAAAATAAAATCGATTTAGAAAAAATTATAAATTCTCAAAAAATTCTTTTAATCAATCTTGCCAAAGGTAAATTAGGAGAAGAAAATTCCAGTTTTTTTTTGCTCAATGTTTATCACAAAACTCTATCAAGCTGGAATGGCGCGAGCTTCTATAAAAGAAAAAGACCGAAAAGATTTTTATCTTTACGCGGACGAGTTTCAAAATTTAGTCACAACAACTTTTGAAAATATATTTGCTGAATCAAGAAAATACGGACTTTGTCTTGTTGTCGCTCATCAATATATTGGCCAACTTTTACCACAAGTTTTGGCCACAGTAATGGGTAATGTTGGATCAATTGTTATTTTTCACATTGGCGGTCCAGATGCTCAATGTCTAGTCGCTGAAATGACGCCGATTTTTCGCGTTGAAGATATGATAAATTTAGGGACTAGAGAATTTTTTATTAAAATGTCTATTGATGGAGAAACTTTTGACCCTTTTTCAGCTGAAACATTAAATATTTTACCACCTACCCATCCTTCTTATCAAGAAGAAATAATTAAACAAAGTAGAGAAAAATATTCTTTACCAATAGAAATAATTAAAAAAAATTTAGAAACAAAAAAAGAACTTAATCCGTCAATCTCTATTGAAACTACAACGGACAAATCGATAGAGATAGATAAACTAAAACAAACTCAATCAGTTGATGGAAAAAACAAAAAAGAATCGAAAGAAGAAACCGATCCGATCGGTTTAGAACAAAAATCTAATTAATCTAATTTAAGATTGTGTAGAAAATAAAAAATAAATATTAAATAAACTTAAATTAGCTAAAGTGTAAATAATGATTGGTTAATATTAGCTAAATTTAATAAATCACTGCATATTTCTCTTTACGCTCTAAATTTATTTTTGTTTTTATTGTCTCTTACGTTTTAATGTTTTTATGAATAATGAAGAAATAACTTTTTTTGCCAGAACTAATTTTCGAAAGCAACAAAAAAGTTTTGGCATTAAACGAAAAGATCGACGCCAACACATGTATGTTGTTGGAAAAACCGGTGTCGGAAAAACCGCGCTTTTAAAAAATTTTGCTATTCAAGATATTTATAAAGGCGAGGGATTGACAATTGTAGATCCTCACGGACAATTTATTGAAGAAGTTTTAGAGCAAATTCCTTCACATCGAGTAAACGATGTTGTTTATTTTAATCCGATTGACACCGAGTTTCCAATTAGTTTTAATATTTTAGAAGTTTCAGATCCAAAATTTAAACATTTAATCGCTTCTGGATTAATTGGCGTTTTCACTAAAATTTGGGCAAATGTTTGGTCGGCTCGAATGGAATATATTTTAAGTAATTGCATCCTATCTCTTTTAGACACACCCGGGTCAACACTTTTAGGCATCCCTCGACTTTTAGTTGATAAAAATTATCGCCAAAAAATTATTAATAATATAAAAGACTCGGTTGTTAAATCTTTTTGGGTTAATGAATTTCAGGCTTGGGGAGAAAATTATCGTAATGAAGCAATCGCTCCAATTCAAAATAAAGTCGGCCAATTTTTAAACGTTTCTTTAATTCGAAACATTGTTGGCCAATCAAAAAGCACCATTAATATTCCCGATATAATGGATAATAGAAAAATTCTCTTAGTCGATGTTTCAAAAGGAAGGATCGGCGAAGACAATTCTTCCCTTTTAGGATCAATGTTAATCACTCAAATTCAATTATCAACTATGGAAAGAGTAAGAATCCCCGAAGGAGAAAGAAAAGATTTTTATCTTTATGTTGACGAATTTCAAAATTTTGCGACTGATTCTTTTGCTTCAATTTTATCTGAAGCGCGAAAATATCATCTTAATTTAATTATCGCTCATCAATACATTGGTCAATTAATCACAGAAACATCAACAAAAGTTAGAGACGCAATTTTTGGCAATGTCGGAACAATGATTGTTTTCCGCATTGGCGCCAGCGACGCCGAATTTTTAGAAAATGAATTTATTGAAAAATTTACTATTCAAGATTTAGTTAATTTGCCAAATTATAACATTTATTTAAAGTTAATGATCGACGGAATAACCAATCCCCCTTTTTCGGCTGAAACGTTAGTCCCAATAAATTATCTTTCTAAAGAAAAAAATAATGTGGAAAAAATTATTAAAGTTTCTAGAGAAAGATACGGTCAACCTCGGAAAGTGGTAGAAGAAAAAATCGCTCGTTGGTCTGGAATTTTTGAAGAATCAATTTCAAAATCATCAACATTTGCTGGCCATCGTCCTAGTCCTTCCGGTTTATATGACGCGGTTTGTAGTTTGTGCGGAAAAAAAGTTAAAGTAATTTTTCTTCCTGATGGCAAAAGGCCAATTTTTTGCGAATCTTGTTTAAAAAAGGCCAAAAAAGGAGAGATAGAAATATCCAAAGAATTTTTACCAACTCGTTCATCTCAATCAACAAAAAAAGAATCTTATTTGGAATTAGAAAAATTAGGCATAGAATTTGCCACTTCTCAAGAAAATATTTCTTCTGATTCTTCACAAACTCTTTCAACTCAAACGCAACAAATAAGAAAAGAAAAATTCGAAACAGAGTGTTGGGAATGTAAACAAAAAATAAAAGTAAAATTTAAACCAGATGGAATCAGACCTGTTTATTGCAATAATTGCTTTACAAAAAAGAAAGAAGAAAAAACATTAGAACAAAAAAATACAAACTACAATCCTAAGGAAATTTCTTTAAAACAAGCCCTCCAACAAAAACCAACCCCTATTCATCAGCCGAAGAAAACAAAAATGTAAATCTCAAAATGCAAAATGACAGTTGCAAAATAATAAAATACAAAACGTAAAACGAAAAACAACAATTTAAATTCAAAATAAATTTAAATTTTATCTATCTGACGGATTATTTTAAACTTTACGCTGTTATTTT
>JAGVFS010000018.1 GCA_020057535.1 Patescibacteria group bacterium | reverse complement strand
ACTTAAAAAAACCGAACCGATTATAATAAAACCTTCTATTCAACAAGTTAAACTTTCTGAATTAACTTTAATCGTTGATACTGGGGGGAGCTATAAAGGAGAGGAATGAATTAAGAATTAAGAATGTAGAATGTAGAATGCAGAATGCACAGAATGCAGAATTATGAATTTAGAATTTAATTTTTAAAACTAAAATTAAAACTAAAAGATAATTTATATGAAATCAAAATCATCAATAAAATCTAAATTACCATCAACGCAGAAATATTTAGATATTGCTGAAATTAAAGACGATACCGTTGTTTTAAATGACGGTTCTTTAAAAGCTGTTCTTTTGGTTTCGAGTATTAATTTTGCTTTAAAATCCGAAGAAGAACAAGAAGCGATTATTCAAAATTATGTTAGTTTTCTTAATTCTTTAAGAAATCCTTTTCAAATTATTATTCAATCTCGTTTATTAAATATAGATTTTTATTTATTAAACTTAGAACAAACAAAAAAGGAAATAACAAATGAATTATTAAAAACGCAAATTGCCAATTATATTCAATTTATTCGCGAATTAATTAAATTGGGTGATATTATGAGTAAACGTTTTTATGTGGTTATTTCTTATAATCCATCAGGAAGTCAAAAAAAGGAGATTTTTGCTCAAATAGCGGAGATTTTTTCTTCGGCTTCTAAAATTACGCTTGACAGAAAGAAATTTGAAAAATATAAAATTGCCTTAACAAGAGAAACAAATTATATTATTTCAGGCTTATCTTCAATGGGAATAAAGTCAATTAGATTAGACACTCAAAGTTTAATAGAATTATTTTATAATTGTTATAATTTTGAAGTAGCCCAAAGAGAAAAACTTGAGATATTAAATAAATTAAAAGTTGAGGATGAATAAAATTTACAAAATAAATTATTTATGGCTATTAGATTATCAAAAATTAAAGATTTGGAATCCAAAAAAAAATTTGCTATTTCAGAAATTGACGAAGAAATTAAAAAAGAAGAATTAAAAGAAGAAGAAATTATTTTGGAAGCAGAGAAAGTCTATCGAGAGGGAGTTATTTCTATTAAAGATTTAATTGCCCCGACAATTTTTAGAGTTGATCCTGCGTATGTTCAGATAAATCAAACCTACGCGCGGACTCTTTTTGTTACCACTTACCCTCGTTTTATTAGTATTGGTTGGTTTATTCCGATTCTTAATTTTAACGCGCCGTTAGATATTAGTATGTTTTTTTATCCCATAGACTCAACCGTTATTTTAAAACAATTAAGAAATAAAACAGGGGCTTTACAAGCTCAAATTTCAACTTTAAGAGACAAAGGAGCGGCGCGTGATCCAATGATAGAACAAGCCTTAGAAGATGTAGAAAGATTAAGAGATGAAATAACTCAAGATGTTGAAAGATTTTTTCAATACGCTTTGTATGTTACAGTTTATGCTAAAAATGAAAAAGAATTAGATGAATTAACAGAAAAAATTGAGGGGATATTTGGCACAAGATTAATTTATACTCGTCGCGCTCTATATCAATCAGAGCAAGGATTTAATTCTACTTTACCTTTAGGAAACGATGAAATAGGGGTGTCTTTTAATTTAAATTCTTCTCCTTGCGCCGCAAGTTTTCCTTTTATGTCCAGTGAATTAACGAGTGAGTCGGGAATTCTTTATGGAATTAATCGTCATAATAATAGTTTGATTCTTTTTGACCGTTTTTCTTTGCAAAATGCGAACATGGTTGTTTTTGCGAGTTCCGGAGCTGGAAAAAGTTATGCTGTTAAACTTGAGGTGTTAAGAAGTTTAATGATGGGAATAAATATTATTATTATTGATCCAGAAATGGAATATAAACATCTTTGCGACGCGGTTGGCGGAACTTATATTAATGTTTCTTTAAGTTCAGAAAATAAAATTAATCCTTTTGATTTACCAAGACCTTTAAATAAAGAAACAGCGGTTACTGACATTATTCGCTCGGCGATTATTACTTTAAAAGGATTAATGAGATTAATGCTCGGAGAAATAACCTCTCAAGAAGATTCAATTATTGACCAAGCCCTTTTAGAAACGTATAATAGAAAAGATATTACCAATGAATCGGATTTATCTCAAGTTGAACCTCCAATTATGAAAGATTTTCAAGAAACATTAGAAGGAATAGTTGGCGCCGAAGATATTCTTTTAAGGCTTAGAAAATATACTGAAGGGACTTTTTCCGGACTTTTAAATAATTTAACTAATATTGACACAAAGAACCAATTAATTGTTTTTAGCGTTCGTGATTTAGAAGACGAGTTAAGGCCAATTGGTATTTATATAATTATTAATTATATTTGGAATACTGTAAGATCAGAATTAAAAAAAAGGATTTTAATAGTTGACGAGGCATGGTGGCTGATGCAACACGAAGATTCGGCTAAATTTATTTATGCCTTAGTAAAAAGATGTCGAAAATATTATTTAGGGGTAACAACGATCAGTCAAGACGTAAATGATTTTTTAAATTCGCAATACGGGCAAGCAATTGTGACTAATTCGGCTTTGCAATTATTATTAAAACAATCTCCGGCATCCATTGAAATAATAGCTAAAACTTTTATGCTTACTCAAGGAGAAAAATATTTGCTTTTAGATTGCGAAATAGGCGAAGGAATTTTTTTCGCCGGAGCTAAACATGTCGCGATAAAAATTTTAGCTTCTTATTTAGAAGATCAATTAATTACTTCAGATCCTAGTCAACTTTTGGAAATAGAAGAAGCAAAAAGAGAATTTGACGAAAGTTTTTAATTAGTTTATGTTTGAGTCTTTAGTTTATAAAAGTTTAATTCTTAATTTTAATTCATATTTTTATGTCTAAACGAATAAAACTTATTATTTTAATTAGCGTTGGAATAATAATTATTATTGCTTTGCTTTTTTTTGTTAAATATATTTATGAACAAAATTTTCCAGTTGAAAAAAAACCAATAGAAACCCCTTTAATTGTTGAGCCAAAAATAGAAGAGCAAACTTTTTTACCCTCTGAAATTATTCCATTAACCAAAGAAATAAAAGATAGAGTTATTTTAGAAAAGATGGTTTCTAATTTTATAGAAAGTTTTGGAAGTTATTCTAATCAAAGCGATTTTCAAAATATATCAGGTTTAAAAATTTTTGCGACTTCTAAAATGCAAAATTTAATCGATGATTTTATAAATCAAGAAAAAATAAAAAATAAATTAACTAATAATTATTTTGGTATCACAACTAAAGTGTTGGCAATAGAAGAAATTAATTCTGATTTAAAGGAAACCGTAATGAAATTTTTAATAAATACTCAGAGAGAAGAAACTAAAGAATCCACGCAAAATATTAAAGTTTTTTATCAAAATGTTTTAGTAAAATTAATTAAACAAGGAGATGATTGGAAAGTGGATGAGGTGGAATGGAAGAAACAATAAAACATTAAAACAAATTAATCTAATTAATCTAATTAATCTAATTTTATTTTTAAATTTTGCGTTTTGATTTTTTACTTTTATGATAGATGTTATTGTTATTGGAGATTGTTGTTTTGACACTTTTATTCAAATTCAACAGGCGAAATTATTAAAATTAAAAAAACAAGAAAATCAATTATTGTGTTTAGATTATGGAAGCAAGATTCCCATTGATAAAATTGAAACATCGATAGGGGGCAATGCGGCAAATGTTTCGGTAAGTTTAAATAAATTAGGATTAAAAGTTGGAATTTACACAATTCTTGGCGATGATGAAAAAAGAGAAGAAATCTATCAAAAATTAAAAAAAGAAAAAATAAATGTAAAATTTATAAAAAAAGAAAAAAATTCCAAAACAAATTGTTCTTTTCTTATTAATTTTCAAAATGATCGAACGGCTTTAGTTTATCATTATCCACGAAAATATTCCTTGCCAAAGTTAGACAAAACAAATTGGATTTATTTAACCTCAGTTGGAGAGAATAATGAAAAATTACATCAACAGATAATAGATTTAATTAAAAATAAAAAAATAAAATTAGTTTTTAATCCGGGGACGTATCAGTTAAAAATTGGATTTAAAAAATTAGAAAAAATTTTTAAATTAACAACAATTCTAATTGTAAATAAAAAAGAAGCGCAATTTTTAATTAAAGAAGCAATAAATAAAGATGTAGAAGAGAATAACGAACTTTTGAAAATTTTAAAAAATTATGGACCAAAAATAGTTGTTATTACTCAAGGACGAAATGGCGCTTGCGTGCATGATGAAAAAAAATATTTTAAGATGTTGGCTTTGTCTGGTTCAGGAGTTGATGTTACTGGAGCTGGTGATAGTTTTGCTTCAGCTTTTTTAGCTGGATTTATTTATCAAAAAGATGTAAAACAGGCCTTAAAATGGGGAATAATTAATTCAGCCTCTGTGATTAGAAAAATTGGCGCGCAAAATGGATTACTTAAAAAAACAGAAATTTTAAGAAGATTAAAAAAAGAGAGTTTTCTTAAAATATTTAGCTGAAGGTTTGCATAGTTGAGCAAAAAGAAGAAATAACCTATTTTAACCTTTGTTTATGCGGGCTTTGAAGTCTCAAAAATTGTGGGGTTCTGTTTATTTTGAAAATTTTTATTTATAAATTTCACTTAATTTAATTATTAAACTTT
>JAGVFS010000062.1 GCA_020057535.1 Patescibacteria group bacterium | reverse complement strand
ATTGACCGGTTTTTTGTTCTTTAAAAAATAATAGGAAGATAGTGATTTATTTTGAAATTTGAATTATTAAATGAACGAACATTCAATGTTTGATCGCATTAATTGCGTTTTCAAAATAGCTTACTATCTTTCTGTTTATAGAAAGATAGAATAAAAATTAGGAGGAATAATAAAATGTCAAATGAAAATGAAATAATAGGCTGCTTAGGACCTAAAGGAACTTTTGGGTCAATAGTGGCAAAACTTTTAATGTCAAAAATGACTATGAATAAATGTGTATTTTACCCTACTCATTTTGATGTACTCGAAGCTGTAGAGTACGGTAAAATCAAGTATGGAGTTGTTGGTGCCGAGAATTCCACAGATGGCTCCGTTACTGAGGTTATAGATTATTTTATTTTTAATGCCAAAAATATTCTGGTATATAATGAAGTAGTAATTCCCATAAATCAATGTTTATGGGGAAAACCTGATATAGATTTAAATGATGTGGAAATCATTTTTTCACATCCAACAGGGCTGGGACAATGCTCTGAAAGCATTCATGCCCTGTTGTCACCAAAGATTCAGAAAATAGCTGTAAGCTCTACAGCAGCCGCGGTTTCTGAGATGGTAAAATCTTCTATTCCCGCAGTCGCGATTGCGGGTAGCATGGCGGAAATAGAAGGTGCTGTTATTATCTTTGATAAATTTCAAGACAAAGGTGATAACGAGACAAGATTTTGGGTAGTTAGTAGTAAATGCTGCGATGACATTCATCCCCCCACGGGGAACGATCGAACGTCACTGGCGTTCAAATTACCCAATATTCCCGGGGCACTCGTCTCAGTGCTTAATTGCTTTTCTGAAAGAGACTTGAATTTGTCTAAAATCGAGTCTCGACCAGATAAAAACAATTCATGGGAGTATTTTTTTCTTGTTGATGTGGAAGCGCATCAACAAGATCCTCTTATACAAGAAGCATTGGAGGACATGCGAACCAAAACATCAGAATTAATAGTGCTTGGTTCGTATGCACAATGGAAAGAAAAAATATAACTTACATTTTTCTTTCAAAAAAAACAACAAAGGGGATACTCATTTTATTTGAGTATCTCCTTTTTATTAATTTTGAATATCATTCAATTTAAACGATTGAAAAATTTATATTTTTTATTAAAACAATTGTCGCTTTTTGAAGGACTAAAATTTCTTAATTACATTTCTCTCAAACTTTTAATGCGATCTTCAATTGGAGGATGAGTGGAAAAAAATTTAGATAAAAAATTTTTATTTTCTTGAAATGGATTTGAAAAATAAAGATGGGCTGTAGCATGATTGGCTTTTTTTAACGGTTGTTTATATTGTGAAATTTTTTCTAAGGCCTTAGCTAATCCTTCTGGATAACGAGTTAAAAGAGCGCCAGAAGCATCGGCTAAAAACTCTCTTTTTCGAGAGACAGTTAATTGTATAAGTTTAGCAATAAGCGGAGATAAAATGGCTAAAACTATTCCGGCAATAAACAAAATTAAACCTAATCGTCCTCTATCATTTTGTTCGTTTCCATTGAATAAAAAAGAATGCAAAAGCCAATCAGATAAAAGCATAATAATCCCAACTAAAACAATAATAATTGTCATTAATCTAATGTCATAATTTTTAATGTGAGCTAATTCGTGCGCGATTACCCCTTCTAATTCTTCATTTTCTAATTTTTCAACAATCCCAGCGGTCAAGGCGATCGAAGCGTGTTTTGGATCGCGACCGCAAGCAAAAGCGTTTAGACTTGAGTCTGGGATAAGATAAATTTTTGGCAATGGCAATCCAGCAGTAATACATAAATTTTCTATCATTCTATAAACGTATGGGTTATCATTTTTTTCTATTGGCTTTGCTCCTGCTGTCCATAGGGCAACTCTATCCCCTTGAAAATAACTAAAAAGAGCCATTACTATAGAAATAGCAATGGCAAAAAATAAAGCTTCATAACCATAACCGCTTATTCTTCCAAAAACCCAACCTAAAGCAATAATTATAATTATAAATAAAACCATTATAAAAATAGATTTTCGTTTATTGGAAATAATTTGATTATACATAAAATCATCTCAAAATTTAAATATCAAATAACAATAAAGTTTAATAAAACTCAAAAAATTTACATTTTAATTTATCATTTTATTTTTGATATTTACATTTTACATTAAAGAATGGGGATTATAAATACACTTTCTGATATAAAAACTATAAACAGTTAACATTGAAATAAATAATATTCTTTTAGCGCTTTTTGCCAAGAACGCATTTGGGGTAATTTTGTATTAAGTAGAATAGAATATTTAGGTCGTTTTGCCGGCCTTAAAAATTTTGCGCCGCTTATTGGAATTACTTTAATATTAACCCCGGTAATCTTAAATAATTCTAATACGGCTTCATACCAAGTGCAAGCCCCATTATTAGTAATATGATATATTCCATAATCACGATTTTCATCAACTAATTTTTTGGTGGCATTAGCCAAATCTGGGGTATACGTGAAACAACTTACTTCCTCATCCACAACTTCAAGTTCTTTTTTTTCATTGCTTAATTTAAGCATTACATCAAAAAAACTTGGTTTAGTTATTTCACTTTCTCCTTTAGGTCCGAACAATTTTGATGTTCTAATTAAATACCATTTTAATCCTTTGTCGCTAAATTCTAATATTTTTTTTTCGCCATAAAATTTAGTCTTACCATAACGGCTTATTGGCTCTGGTTGGTCAGTTTCTTTATATCCATCTTTTTTTTCACCATTAAAAACATAATCAGTCGAGTAATGTATTAAAATAGCCCCGACTTTTAAGCTAGCTTCAGCTAAAAATTTCGGACCATCAATATTAATTTTTTTTGCTAATTCATATTCTTCTTCGTTATCCTCGCATTTATCAACGGCATTATAAGCAGCGGCATTAATGATTAGATCGGGCTTAACATTATCAACTTTTTTTAAAATTAATTCTCTGTCAGTTATATCAATCTCATCCCTGTCCCAACCTATTATTTCATTGTTATTAGCAAAAACTTTCATTAATTGAACGCCTAAATTTCCCTTAGCGCCAATAATTAATATTTTCATATAAGTTCTTAAATCTTACGAGATCTCCAAGATTTAGTCTTACAAGATTCGCAAGATTCATAAAATTAAATTTTAATTTTTTCAGCTAAATCATTTACTATGGGTAACTTAAAATATTCTCCGGATAAAGCGCGAAAAAATCCAATAATTATTCCAACAAAAATTCCTAAATTTAAAAGCCAACCAAAAAATGGAATAAACATTAAAACAAAAGAAGCAATACAAAGAACTAAACCTTGTTTTGCGTGAAATTTACAAAATTTACTCTCTTTTTTTAAAATTAAAACAAAAATACTTAAAATCCAAAGATAACCTAAAGCCGCGGTTGCTTTATTTTCTTCTATGTCTTTTTTATCATCTTCTGATATTATTTTTTCTTCAGTCATATTCTCACCCCCCTTCATAATTAATTTTTAGCTTTTTTAACTTTTAGAAAAAAAATTTTTACATTTACTATAATTTAAAATTAAAAAATTATTTTATTAAAAATTGCTTTTTCCACTTCTTTAATACTCAAACTCCCATCTATTTTAATTAATATTCCAATATTTTGATATCTTTTTAATAAAGGTTTGGTTTTTTGATAATAAATTTGAAGCCTTTTTTTTATTGCTTTTGGATTTTCATCCTCTCTAATAAAAAGTTTATTACCACATTTATCGCAAATTCCATTTTTTTTAGAAGGATTAAATTTTAAATGATAAATAGCCCCGCAAATACAATTTTGACGACCAATAAATCTACTCAAACATTTTTTATCTGATAAAACAATTTCAATTACTAAATCTATTTTTGTTATTTTATCTAAAAATTGAGCTTGAATTAAATCTCTTGGATAACCGTCTAAAATAAACCCTTTTTTACAATCTATTTTTTTTAAACGTTTTTTTATTATTTCATTAGTTAAATCACTTGGCGCCAATTTTCCTTTATTTAAATATTCTGCAACAATTTTTCCTAATTTAGTTTTCTTTGCGATTTCCTGACGATAAATAACTCCGGGACATATTACCGGAATATTAAATTTTTTAGCAAGTAATCCCGCTTGAGTTCCCTTACCAGACCCTTGCGGTCCTAAAAAAATTATTTTCATAATTATAATCCAGACATTTTTTTAATTCTTTTTATTATTTCTTCTGCTTCGCCTTTTTCATATTTTCCTTGTGGCCAAAGAGATAATCCATCTTCTTCCATTCTTGGAATTATATGAAAATGAATATGAGAAATAACTTGTCCGGCAACGGGGTTATTATTTATAATAACATTGTACCCCTTTACTTTTAATCCTTTTATTATCGCTTTGCCAATTTTTTTAACAACTTTAATCATTTTACACAGTTCTTCTTCTGGAATGTCCTCTAAATTCATAAAATGTTTTTTAAAAATTACTAAAGTATGCCCATAATTTACAGGAGCAATGTCTAAAATTGCCAAGACTTCGCTATCTTCATAAATTTTATAACACGGTATTTCTTTTTTTATAATTTTACAAAAAATACAAAACATAAAAAAACATTAAACAATTTTAAAATTAAAAATTAAATTCTAAATTTTAGAATTACAAAAAATCTAAAATTTCTATTTTTAATAAACTAAAAATTAATCAATTTTATACGGTGATTCTAAATTTGTCTCCCATCTAATTTCATCTGGTTCTTCTATTTTTTTTTCACCGCGATATAATTTATCAGGAAAATTTATTGAATAAGCCGAAATTTTACTAACGCATTTATATCCATGAACCACTCCAGGAGGAACAATAACTAAAGTCGGATTATTTTCTCCAACTTCAATTTTCATATATTCGCCATTAGTTTGACTATCTTTTTGTCTATCCCATAAATGTAATTCGAAATAGCCCGGTCCAACAAAAATAAAATAATCCGATTGATAGATATGTTCATGCGGGCCTCTAATTATTCCGGGTTTTGTTACACTAAAATAAGCCATAACTGGTTTATAATTTACTTCATCGCTACGATAAATTTCAGCCAACCACCCTCTTTCGTCTTTGTATTTATTTATTTTTTTTATAATCACATTGTTTATCATATAATATATGATAACATTTAAAATAAAAAAACATTAAATATTTTTATTCACAATTAAATCTTTTTTTTCTCTTACTTTTTTTCCGAATAAAAGCGTCATTATCAAACAAAATAAACCTAAATATAAAAACACACTGGGATTTAAATAAAGAGTTACAAATCCCTTTTTTAAATCTTCTAAAAAAATTAAAATAAAAAATCCAATTAAAAAAATTAAACTCAATTCTTTAAATAGTTCTTTTATTGCTAAATAAATTATTTTTTTAGTCCAAGTTTCCATGAATTAAATTAACTTAATTAGCTAAATTTATTAACTCCGACTTTCACTATAAAAAAATTATACTTCCTCAACTAAAATAACACAAAATTATTTTAGAGAAGTCGCTTGTTATGACAAACTTTTTTTACTAAAATTAGCCTAAAATTTAATATTTTTTAAAATTAGTTAAAATAGAAATTAATTTATCATTGTGGTCATTTATTATTATTCTTTTAAATACTTCCTTCCCTTTAATCTCTCTGGCAAGTATTCTTGCTCTTCTTTATAATCAAAGTCAGGACTGTATTTATAATCTTTGCCATAATTTAAGTCTTTCATTAATTTAGTTGGAGCGTTTCTTATATGCAAAGGCACGGGCAAATTGCCATATTGCTCAACATCTTTTTTTGCTTTTTTGTAGGCGACATAAAGCTCGTTTGATTTTTTGCATTTAGATAAATAAACAACCGCTTGGGCTAAAATAACATTACATTCTGGCATACCAATAAAATGACAAGCATTATAAACAGCCACTGTCTGTTCTAATGCTTTTGAATTTGCCAATCCAACATCCTCGCTAGCAAATCGCACTAATCTGCGAGCGACATATAAAGGATCCTCGCCTGCTTCAAGCATTCTTGCTAACCAATACAATGCGGCATTAACATCGAAACCGCGCATTGATTTATGTAAAGCGGAAATAATATTATAATGCTCGTCCCCATCTTTATCGTAAAATAAATACGATTTTTGAAACGCCTCTTTAATAATTTTAAAACTAATTTCTTGATTAAGAGAACTTGCGTATTCTAAAACATTTAAAGCGGTTCTTGCGTCGCCATTTGACATTTGAGCGATTTTTTTAAAAATATCTTCGCTGATTTTTAAATTCAATTTCCCCAATCCTCTATTTTTATCTTTTATAGCTTTATTTAAAATTTCAATAAGATTTTTTTCACTTAATTGTTTTAAAATAAAAACTCGACATCTTGAAAGTAATGCCGAGCGAACTTCAAAACTTGGATTTTCAGTTGTTGCGCCAATTAAAGTAATAATCCCCTTTTCAACATAAGGCAAAAGTCCGTCCTGCTGAGTTTTATTCCATCGATGAATTTCATCAATAAACAAAATAGTTCTTTTATTTTGTAATATATTTTCTCGCGCTTTTTTAATAATTTCTCTTAAATCTTTTACTCCAGACGAAACAGCGCTTATCTGAACAAAATCTGATTTTGTTTGCTTGGCAACAATATTCGCCAAAGTGGTTTTGCCGCTACCCGGCGGTCCCCAAAAAATCATTGAAGGTAATTTATCTTCTTTTATTGCCTGATTTAATATTTTATCTTTACCTAAAATTTCATCCTGCCCTAAAAAATCTTCCAATATTTCCGGTCTCATTCTATCAGCCAATGGCGCTTGATTCTTTTGCATAAAAATATTTTTAATTAGCGATATTTGTATGTTGACAATAACATTAATCCCCCACGACAATTAATAAATATTATTTAGACGTTTGTTCCTTTTGTTTTTTCTTCTTTTGTTTTTACTTCTACTTTTTCTACTTCTTCAACAACCTTCACTTCTTCTCTTTTTGGTGGAGTAATAACGACTACTACTTCGTCTAATTTATCTAAAATTTCAATATTTGAAGGAATTTTAAGATCTTTAAGACAAATAACATCTTCAAAACTATTAAGACACGAAATATCGACATCTATTTCAGAAATTAAATCTTCGGGTAAACATTTAACTTCAACAAAATTTACATTTTTTACCAAACTTCCGTTTAATTCTTTTATCGCTTTAGCCTCTCCAATAAAATTCAATTTTATTGAATGAGTAATTTTTTCTCCTTTTTTAATTTGATAAAAATCAATATGTATAATTTGATCTTTGACCGGATCTTTTTGAATATTTTGAATTAAAACTTTTATTGGTTTTTGATTATCAATTATTAAATCTAAAAGATTGTCAGCGCCAGCTTGCTTATAAAATTTTTGAAAAAAAATTTTATCAACTTCAATATTTTTATTTTCTTTGCCATGACCATAAACACAAGCCGGCAAAATCCCCTTTCTTCTTAAACTTCTAGTTTTTTTGCCTAATAAAATTCTTGATTTTGTTTTTAAAACTAACATATAAATTAAATTATAAATTTTTAAATCTAAAATTTCTAATTTTTTAAAATTTGTTTTTCTTCTAAAAATTGATGAATTAAAATAACATCGTCGCTACTAATAGTGGGATAGTTTTTAAATTTTAAAACATCTTCAGCAGTTAAATCAGTCACTAAGCCAATTGAATTAATTCCCATTCCATCAAAAGCGACCAAAGAAACAATTGAACTATTGCATTTTTTACATTTTAGATAGATTAAATGATTTCTGTCTTTTTCTTCTAAAATCTTAGCCTCTATAAGTTTATGATGTTCATTGCAAATTGGACAAAAAGAAATTATTTTTAATCCATCTAAAGGTAATTGATTCAAAAAATTAGACATAGAATAAATAAAATAGAATAAATAAAATTTATCAAAAAATAAATTTTACTAACTTTTAGTTTCATCAATTTTCAATGATAAAAATCTACAAACTATAAACTATTTTATTAAATTCTATTTTTTTGTCAAATCCAATAGAACATATAACATAAACGCATAACGTTAATTTTTAATTAAACTCCATAACATTTTATCAATTTGTCAGATAATTCAAACGCTGTTTTATATTCTTCTAATTTAGAATTACTCCGTATAATTCATCTTTTGGAATTTTTTGATTATTTTATAAATCAATTTAACATACTAGTGGTATTATTAATTTTAATTATTACAAAAATTCACATTATTTTATATGTGTGTTATGCGCACGTTCCACGTGTTTCATATTATTGCGTTATATATTTCTAGGTTTATATATTGATGTTATAATTACACCGGCAATTATACGCTCAATCAACAAATTAACAAGCCAATAAACTATAACTAATTCTGTAATATTTACCCAAAGATAAAGACTAAACATTCCCGGCAATATTCCAATTAGCCAAACTAAAAATCCATACCAAATCCCTTTTCCTATTTTTTCTCCCGGAATGCCATGATAAATCAAAGCGAAAACCCAAGTAAATAAAAAATTCAAAATAAAAATTCCTCCATAATATATTCCATTAAATGCTGGATCTTGAGAATTAATATCTTTCCAAACCTCTATTGGCTCTAAAGAATAAACCCAATTGAAAAGCCATCCACAAGTTAACATTCCCCAAATAGCGCTTACCACAGTAACAACTAACCCGGCTAATAACACTTTTCTAAGGCTAATCTTATCATCTTTAAGCAAACTCCATCCTTTTGGAACTTTTGTTTCTTCAGGTATTAAATTTTCCTCTGGCTGTGTTTCTTCTGTAATATTTTTTGTTTCTTCGGTCATATTTTCACCTCCCTTCAAAATAATTATAAGCTAGTTAAAAATCCCACTCTTTCTTTAACTTTTTTCATTGTTTCTCTGGCAATTCCTTGAGCTTTATTGGCGCCGTCTTGTAAAATTTCATACACTTCTTTATCTTTTATTTTATAAAACCTCTCTTGAAGCGGCTCTAAAAACTCTAAAACAATTTTTGTTAATTCTTTTTTAAAATCCGCGTAATTTGAATTTTTAAATTTTTCTTCCACTTCTTTTTTAGATTGAAAAGATAAAATTTGATAGATAGTTAAAAGATTAAAAATAGCTGGCTTGTCTTTTGAAAATTTTATTTCCGCGCCAGAATCAGTTACCGCCTTGCTAATTTTTTTTCTAATTTCTTCCGACGTATCAAGCAACCCTAAATAATTTAAAGGAGATTTTGCCGATTTGCTCATTTTTTTTAATGGATTATCAAGTCCCATAATTCGACACCCCTCTTCTTTAATTAAGGCTTTGGGAATAATAAAAGTTTCACCAAATAATTTATTAAATTTTTTAGCTAAATCGGCTGTAAATTCTATGTGTTGTTTTTGATCTTCGCCAACTGGAACAATTTCTGTTTGGTAAAGCAAAATATCGGCCGCTTGCAAAACTGGATAAGAAAAAAGCCCAAGATTAACATTTTTTTTATGTTGTTCCGACTTTTCTTTAAATTGAGTCATTCGCTTAAGTTCTGAAATTGTTGCTAACGTTCCCAAAATCCAAGCTAATTCTGTGTGCTCATTTATATGAGATTGAATGAAAATAATAACTTTTTTAGGATCAATTCCCGCGGCTAAATAAATTTTAGCGATTTCCAAACTTTTTTGACGCAAAATTTCTGGATCTTGTTTAACGGTAATAGCATGATAATTAGCAATAGAAAAAATACATTGGTATTGATTTTGCAATTCTAACCAATTTTTAATCGCTCCGATATAATTTCCAATATGTAAATTCCCCGACGGCAAAATAGCGCTAAAAACTCGCATAAATTAAATTGTGGCTTTTTAAATTTTAACTTTTTAAAAAATTAATCATTTTCTGGCGTAGAATGTTTAAATGTTAAAACCCAATTAAGAATAATTTCCCATTTATTCTGTTCTTTTAAACACTCTAATTCTTTTCTTACTTGAGGATAATTTTTAAAATTTTCGCCAAAAGGATCTATAATTCCTTTTTTAATTTTCCATAAATTATTATTACCAACGTCCTCTTGTAAAACATTATTTTGAGAAATAAAATGTTTAATTAAATTTGCATGATTAGTGCTTCCTTCTAAATAATATTTTTCCTTATTTTTTTCTATAATTACAAAACATCTTACAACCCGTTGAAATTGTGGTCCTTTTGGAATAGGAAAAATAATACTGTTTTTTTCAGGAATATTATTATATTTTTCTAAAATTTCTTTTCGTGTTAATTCAATAGCTTCTTTATTTACCTCTATAACACTTTTTTTATGAATTTCCATGTGAATTAGGGTTGAGGGCCCTGCTATTTCTTTTAAATTTGGAGTTTCTATTTTTGTGATAGATTTTGTTTCCATAATAAAATAAACATTCTTTATTTAGAATATTTTGTTTTTAAATTTAATTCTAAAAATTGTAATAAATTTTCTATTTTTATCAACATTATTTTTCCCTCGTCGCGTTTTTTTATTTCAACGCAATTTTGTTCCAAAGTTTTTTTACTCACCACAACACGCAAAGGAATCCCGATTAAATCCGCGTCGGCAAATTTCTCGCCAGGCCTTATGTCCTCTCTGTTATCATATAATACTTCAATGCCATTTTTTTGTAAACTATTATAAATTTTTTCTGCTTCTTTTTTAATTCTTAATTTATCATCTTTAATTTCTAATCCTATTAAATAAATTGCGAACGGAGCGACTGATTCTGGCCAAATAATTCCTTTTACGTCGTGAAATTTTTCCACAATTGTCGCCATGGTTCGGCCAATGCCTATTCCATAACATCCCATATAAAAAGGCTTTTCTTTTCCATCGCTATCAACAAAAGTCGCCCCTTTCATTAAATTTGAATAGTGATAACCAAGTTGAAAAATATTTCCAACTTCAATTCCGCGCTTTTCAATTAATTTTCCCATACCGTTTTTGGCATCATAACCAACTCTAGCTAAAGCAATATCGCCTTCAATGTCGGAATTATAATCGCGATCAATATTAACATTCATTAAATCTATATTTTTTTTATTACTTCCGCCATAAGCGTTTGCGATTGTTCGCAAGGAATCGTCAGCGACAATAATTAATTTAGTTTGTTCGTTAAGTTCATTTTTAATATTCACTGGCGAAATAAATCCTGGTTCAGATTTTATTTTTTTTCTAATTTCTTCGTCAGTGGCATGTCTTAAATTAACAGCTTTTATTAAATGCAGTAATTTCGTTTCATTTACATCAAGATCGCCTCTGATAATTGCTAAAATAAATCTATTTTCATTATCAACAAAAAGCACGTCTTTAATTTGTTGCCAAAGAGGCAGATTGTGAAAATTAACTCCGTCTTCCATTGTTACCCCTCGCTTCGCTTGAACTTCCGCAAGCGATTTTTGTTCTTCATTTTTATTTTTTATTTGTTTTTCAAAAACAGCGACATCTTCATGACTGGCATAATTTCCATTTTTAGTAATAAAATATTTACTCTCGCCAATTTCTGATTCAACAATAAATTCATGACAATATTCCCCTCCAATATAACCATTGTCAGATTCAACAATTTCGGTTTTTAGTCCTAATCTATTAAAAATTTTGGTATACACTTTTTTCATTTTTTCATATTCAATTTTAAAATCTTCCTCGTCTTTATGAAAAGAATATCCATCTTTCATAATAAATTCACGAACTCGAAGCAATCCACTCCTCGCTCTTAATTCATCTCTAAATTTTGGAGAAAATTGATAAAGACGAAATGGTAAATCGCGATAACTTGATTTAAATTGACGGACTAAATCAACAAACATTTCTTCGGCTGTTCCTCCCAAAGCAAATTCAACCCCTCGACGATCTTTTATTTTCATTAATTCAAATCCGGTTGTGTTTGTTCTGTTGGTTTCTTTCCATAATTCTAAAGGATGCAAAACTGGCGTTATCATTTCTTGATAATTAACAGCATCCATTTCTTTCTTAATAAAAGCAATTATTTTTTGTTGAACACGATGACCAATTGGCAAAAAATAATAACGACCGGCAACAGATTCAAAAATAAACCCCCCCTGTTTAAGAAGTTTTGCTGAAACGCTTTTATCGTCGCTTGATGTTGTTTTTGAAGTTTTTAAAAAATAATTTGAGAATCTCATAAAATTAGTTTGTAGCTTGTGACTTATAAAAATTATAATTCTGCATTCATTCTGCATTCTGCATTCTGCATTCTGCATTCT
>JAGVFS010000022.1 GCA_020057535.1 Patescibacteria group bacterium | reverse complement strand
ATAATAAAAATTAAAAAATAAAAAATTATTTTTTAGGTTAATTCAGTTTTGATGTTTTAAAATTTTATTTTCTTATTTTTGCATTGTCATTTTTCATTTTTATTTTATACTTCATTTTTCTCTATATTGTAACGCTTCGGCGATGTGACTTTTTTGAATATTTTCCGATTCAGCTAAATCAGCGATTGTCCGAGCTATTTTTAAAATTCGATAAAAACTTCTTGTTGATAAATGCATCCGATCAACAGCTAACCTAAGCAATTCTAAACTCTCTTCATCAACTTTGCAAAATTTTTTTATTTCTTTATTTTTCATTTCCGAATTAGTGATAATTTTATATTTTTTAAAACGACGCAATTGAATTTGTCTCCCTTTTTGAACTCTTTTTCTAATTTCTTCTGACGACTCCGCCATTTTTTCTGAAGTTAATTCTTTAAATTCCACTTGCGGAACTTCTAAATGCAAATCCATTCTATCTAAAAATGGTCCAGAAACTTTTTTTTGATAACGTTCAATTTGTAACGAACTGCAAGTACAATTTTTTTTAGGATCATTTTGATATCCACAAGGACACGGATTTTGACTGGTAATTAAAATAAAATTAGAAGGAAATTTTAATGTTCCCTGGGCTCGAGAAATAACTACTGTTCTATCTTCTATTGGTTGTCTTAATGATTCCAAAACATTTCGAGGAAATTCTGGCAGTTCGTCTAAAAATAAAATGCCTCGATGAGCCAAACTAATTTCTCCTGGCTTAGGAAACTGCCCGCCTCCAACTAAAGCGACTGCCGAAGAAGAATGATGCGGATTTCTGAACGGTCTTTTAAAAATTAAAGGTTGATCCGATGGTAAAAGCCCAACAATGCTATAAATTTTTGTCACTTCCAAAGCTTCTTCTGATGTTAACAATGGCAAAATAGACGGCATTGCCATAGCTAATAAAGTTTTTCCACTGCCAGGAGGACCTTTCATTAAAACATTATGTCCACCAGTAGCCGCAATTTCCAACGCCCTTTTAACAAATTCTTGACCTTTAATATAGGCCATATCTGCTTCAAATTCCACTTTTTCCAAAGAAAAATCTCTTACCCCCTCTGAATAAAAAGAAACAATTTCTTCTTCTTTTGTTAAATGCCTAATTAATTGATTAAAATCTTTAATTGGAAAAATTTTTAATCCTTTTACTAAATTCGCTTCTTTAATATTAATTTCTGGAATATATAAATTTTCTATTCCTTGCTGCTTGGCAAAAATAACCATTGGTAAAATCCCATTGGTATGACGAAGTCTTCCATCTAAAGCAAGCTCTCCAATAAAAAGACTGTTTTCTACATCAAATTCAATTTTATTTGAAGCTAAAAAAATTCCTACGGCAATAGGAAGATCGTAAGCTGGTCCTTCTTTTTTAATGTCAGCTGGAGCTAAATTAATAGTTAACCGTCCACGAGGAAAATCCAATCCACTATTTTTAATAGCCGATCTCACCCTTTCTTTAGATTCCTTAACAGCAACATCAGGCAATCCAACGGTTGTCACATTTGGCATCCCTCCTAAAATATCCACTTCCACTTCCACTAGCACGCAATCCAATCCAATAACAGCCACTGAATTAACTTTGGCAAACATAAAATATGAATTATAAATTATGAATTAATTGGTTAAATTGTCTTTAATTGTAAAAGTTTTTCTAATCTTATCACTCTTTTTTCTAAAACTTCAAATTCTTCTAAATCAACTTTCTTTTTAAATCCGTTTTTTATAAATTCTATGTCGGTTTTAATAATTTCAATATCCACTTTCATTGAACCAATTATTTTAGTATGAGAATCTAATATTTTAGTATGAGAATCTAATATTTTAGTATGAGAATCTAATATTTTAGTATGAGAATCTAATGTTTTTTTGATATCTAAATATTGTTCAGCTATTACACCTACTTTAGAATCAAAATCTTCTATACACGCACCTAAATAATGTTGATATTCTTCACGTTGTTCTTTTATTTGAGATTCAAAATTTTTAGTTAAAACATTTGAATAACGTTGATATTCTTCACGTTGTTCTTTTAAAATTTTTCCTAATTTTTTTTCATTGATTTCCATAAAAATAATTTAAAATTGAATAAATTTTAAAGCTATAAACCATAAGCTATTTTCACGCTTTTTCCCATTGTAGAACACAAAGTAATATTTTTAATATAAATTCCTTTTAATTTTAAAGGTTTACTTTTTTTTATTATTTCTAAAAATGCTTCAAAGTTCTCTTTTAATTTTTCTAAAGGCCAAGAAACTTTACCAATGACTTGATGAACATTTCCCGAATCATCATTTTTAAACGTTACCTTACCTTTTTGTAATTCTTCAATAGTTTTTTTAATATTTGTTGATACTGTTTCAGTTTTTGGATTAGGCATCAATCCTTTTGGTCCTAAAATTCTAGCGATTTGAGCTAAATTTTTCATTATTTCAGGCGTGGCAATTGCAACTTCAAAATCGCATTTTCCTGTTTTTTTAATCTCTTCAATTAAATCTTCTCCACCAGCCATTATTCCCATTTTTTTAATTTCTTTAAGTTCATCTTCTTTTTCAGTAAAAACAACGACTTTTTTTGATTTTCCAGAACCATACGGCAAAACAACAGTTCCTCTTACTTGTTGATCTCCTTTTCTAACATCAATACCTAGCTTTATATGCGCTTCTACACTTTCATCAAATTTAGCCTTAACGTTTTTTTTAATTAATTCAATGGCTTCATTTAAATTATATTTTTTTTCTTCCATAGTAAATTGTTAAATTTTAAAATTTAAAGTTAAAAAAATAATTTTAATTAACGACAAAAAACAAGAGGGAAAGATTAATAAAAATTAGAAATTAAAAACCAAAAAACAAAAATCAAAAATCAAAAATCAAACTTTTAGCTTAAAACTTCCAATCCCATCTGCCGCGCAGTGCCTTCAATAATTTTCATTGCTGCTTCAATATTATCTGTATTAAGATCTGTCATTTTTTCTTCAGCAATCTGTCTTATTTGTTCTTTGGTTACTTTACCAACTTTATTTTTATGCGGTTGATCCGATCCTTTTTTAATATTAGCCGCCTTTTTTAAAAGTTCAGAAGCCAAAGAAGTCTTTAAAATAAAATCAAAAGTTCGATCTGTGTAAACAGTAATTTCCACCGGAATAATGTCACCTGCCTTTTGTTTTGTTGCTTCGTTAAATTTCACGCAAAAATCCTGAATATTTAAACCGTGTTGCCCTAAAGCAGGTCCAATTGGCGGAGCTGGATTTGCCTGCCCGGCTGGAATTTGAAGTTTTATAATTATTTTTATAGGCTTCATAAAAAATCAAAATGTAAAATGACAATAGAAAAATAAATAAAATTAAAAATTAATAACTAAACTTTGGCAAAAATCCTGAACAATATTGTAAAATCCTTTATTTTAACCAAAATAATTTTTTTTATAATAAAAGGTTTATTTAAGAAAAATTAATAAAATTTACCAAAGTTTAATTATTAATAAACCTCTTGATGCTCTGCTAAATTTTTATAATTTTCATAAGTTATGAGAAAAACTATTAAAATTTTTTAATACTTTTCTTTATTCTTTCGTTGCTATTTTATTCTTTTTAATTCCTTTAAAGTATTATAAACAAATACTCTTTATTTAATTTTTATTCATTTATTTAAAACCTCATAAATTTAAATTTTCTTTAAAAACCTCAAAAAAATTGAAAATTTAACTTATTTTCAATCTTTTCATCATTCCATTTCTTAATTTATTTTTTGGCAACATATTAAAAATTGCTTTTCTTAAAATTTCTGTTGGATCTTTTTTAAAAATTTCTTTCATTTTAATTTTTTTTAATCCTCCGGGATAACCTGTATGATGAAAATATTCTTTGTTTTCCATTTTTTTTCCTGTAGTTTTAATAGCTTTTACATTATTTATTTCAACAAAATCTCCTTGATCTAAATTTGGCGTAAAATTTGGTTTATTTTTTCCACGCAAAATAATAGCTACTTTTGTAGCTAATCTTCCTAAAATCTTATCTGTTGCATCAAAAATATAAGTTTGTCTATTAATTTGCTTCATAAAATAAATAATTTATAACAAATTTCAAATGCTAAATTAAATAAATCAAAAATCACTAATTAACCTATTAAACTTTTTTTGTTTTATTTTCTTGTATTTTAATTTGCAATTTTAGTATTTAGTTTTTTACGTTTTAGTTTTTTTATTAAAAATATTGTGATTTATAATTTTAAAATTCAATTCTCTCTAATTTTAACATTAAATTTTACTAATCTTAGCTAAAAAATTCACCACAACAAACAATCACCTAAAATAATTTTATTAATTTTAACTAAAAATATAATTCCTTTCAGTAAAATCGAATTTTAAATTTAATATTTCTTTCAATTATATTTAATATATTAAAATTTTTATATAAATTCAATCTGCGCCATTTCTGCTGCATCACCTTTTCGTTGACCTAATTTAATAATTCGCGTGTATCCTCCTTTTATTTCTTTATATTTAGGACTTAATTTTTCTAAAATTTTTTTAGCTGAAATTTTAGTTGGCAAATAAGCCAAAAGTCTTCGATATGTTGTTAAATTATTTTCTTTCCCAATGGTAATTAATTTTTCCACTATACTACGCAATACTTTTGCTTTAGCTTTTGTAGTTTTTATTTTTTCACAAATAACCAAACTATCCGCTAAATTTTTCAATAAAGCGATTCTTGGTCCGATCTTTCTGTCTAAAATTTTTCCTTTTTTTCTATGACGCATAAAATTAACTTGTAGAAATCACAATATATTCTACGTTTATAATCAAATTTAAATTAATTTAAATATTTTTTTATTTTTTTATTTTTTTACTTCTTGTATTTTTATGTTCTAATGTTTTTGTATTTTTTTCTTTAATTTTTTCTTTAATTT
>JAGVFS010000004.1 GCA_020057535.1 Patescibacteria group bacterium | reverse complement strand
GGAGAAATTAAAAAACAAGAGACTAAACCATTAGATCCTTTAAATTTTATTCCTAGCGTTACAATTCCTGGTTCAGAATTTCAAGCAGGAGTAGCAATGCCAGTTAGTAAAAATAATATAAGTGATTTATTGGCGCGATATATTAGCGCGATTTTTGAATTTCTTGTCGCTGTCTCGGCAATTTTAGCTGTTTTGATGATTTTTTTCGCTGGAATTAAATGGATGTTAGCATTTGGTAGTTCAGAAAAAGTGGGAGAAGCAAAAAAATGATTGGTAACGCAATCCTTGGTTTAGTGTTAGCGTTAGCCACTTATACTATTTTAAATTTAATAAATCCTCGTTTGGTTATTTTAAAAAGTTTAAATATAACACCAATTAAAAGGATAGAATTGGAATTTAAAAGTGAAAAAGGCGCATCTGTTGGTGGATGGACAGGGAAAAATATTACAACTTATGATAAAACATTAGAATCAGCTGCAAATAAGTATAATTTAGATTGCACGAGACTCAAAGCACATATGTTAATTGAATCCGGAGGTAATCCAAATGTGGTCTCATGGGCAAATGCATGCGGATTAATGCAACTTTTGCCAACTACAGCGGGAACAACTTGTGAAGAATTAAAAGACCCTGAAGTTAATATTTCTATAGCTGCTCAATATTATAAAAGATTACAGTTAAATACATGTCCCAAAAGCACTTCGATAAAAAGAAAATCAGGACAAATAGAAAAAGTTAATTGTCATTCAGAAAAAACAGAATGTAAAAATAACAGTCTTAAATATGTTACAGCCGCATATAATGGCGGAATTGGCGCAAATTGTAGTAGCACTAATTCTAATTGTTTGGGTCAAACTTTTTGGGAATGTGAAGAAAATTTAGGTTATAAAGAAACTCGCGATTATGTGCAAAAAGTTAACGCAACATATTTATTATTAAAAGAAAAAGATTGGGGTTGCTAGTAAATGTTTTTAATAATAAAAGTATAATTTTTTAATCAAATTTATGTCATTAAATAAAACTGAAATAATTTATTTTTGTTCTAAATGTGAAGCGCAATTTTTGAAATGGACAGGAAGATGTAATGAATGCGGAACATGGGGAAGTATAGAAATACAAAACGCAAAACAAAAAGTTCAAAGAGATAAATCTAAAATACAAATTAGTGAAGTTATAGATTTTAGCAAAATTGAAAGTAAAGAAATAACAAGAATAAAAACAGGGATTGAAGAATTTGATCGAGTTTTAGGAGGAGGAATTGTTCCTGGTAGTTTAATTTTATTGGGTGGAGAACCAGGTATTGGAAAATCAACCTTAGTTTTACAAATTGTTGAAAAGTGTCAGCTATCAAATGTTAATCGTCAGTTGTTAAATGTTAATTGTCAAATGTTTTATGTTTCTGGCGAAGAGTCGGCTGAACAAATTAAATTAAGAATGGATCGTTTAAAAATTGAATCAAAAACATTACAATTTTTAGGTGAAACAGATATTGAAATAATTTGCGCTACACTTGAAAAACATAAACCGCAAATTACCATTATTGATTCAATTCAAACGATGTGTTTTTCAGAATTGCCATCTGAGGCTGGTAGTATAAATCAAGTGCGAGTTTGTACAGTAAAACTTTTAGAAGTTGCTAAAAAAAATAATATTTCAATTTTTATTGTTGGTCATGTAACCAAAGAAGGGGTAGTGGCTGGGCCAAAAACATTGGAACATTTAGTTGATACTGTTTTATATTTAGAAGGCGATCAATTTCATTATTTTCGTATTTTAAGAACAGCAAAAAATCGTTTTGGTTCAACAAATGAAGTTGGGGTTTTTGAAATGAAAGAAAAAGGATTAATGGAAGTTAAAAATCCCTCAAAAGAGTTTCTATCTCAAAGAACAACAAAAGAAACTGGCTCTATTGTCACAGCAACAATGGAGGGATCAAGGGCTTTTTTAATTGAAGTTCAAGCTTTAGTTTCACGAACAATTTTTGGCTATCCACAAAGAAGGGCATCTGGTTTTGATTTAAATCGTTTACAACTTTTAGCTACAGTTTTAACTCGCCGTTGCAAATTAACTTTGGGTAATCAAGATATTTATTTAAATATTGCTGGAGGAATTAAAGTTGAAGAACCAGCAATTGATTTAGCTGTTTGTTTAGCTATTGTTTCCGCTTTTAAAAATAAATCAATAAATTCAAATTTAGTTGCATTTGGCGAAGTAGGGCTTGGTGGCGAAATTCGAAATGTTGGACAAATTGATAAAAGAATAATTGAAGCAAAAAAATTAGGATTCCAAAAAATAATTATTCCTCAAACTAATATTAAATTTACAGAATATGAAACGGAAATTATTCAAGTAAAAAATTTAAACGAAGCAATAGAAATAACTTTTAGCTTTTAATGATTATATATAAAGAGAAAGTCCATTATGGACTTTCTTTTTGTATATAAGACTGAAATTATCTATATTTAGATAATAATTTTAGATTTTGTTTATTTATTCTACTTTTAGTGTCCTATTTTCACTTTGAATTATTTTATCATCTTTGTCAGTCGCTATTATATAGAGAAGATAATCTCCTTCAAGTGGATCGTGCCAGTCAAAATTTATTTGAGCACTTTGAATATCGTTTAATTCTCCAATTAAAAAATTTTGATTTAATGTTATATTGCGAGCGTAAATTTTTATATTTTTAGGATTAAAGATATCCACTAAAGAAAAATTTAATTTAATGGGTTCAAAATTTTGAACTTCTACAATTTGAAAAACAGCATTATTTTTAGGGTTAAGCCATAAAATTTGAGGATTAAAATCATTTCTTAATAAATTAAAATTAATTTCTTTTTCCGTTGAATTGTCAATATCATCAAAAATTCTAATTTTAAGTTTATGAAAACCGTTTTCAAAATTGGAACTTGCTATTTGTTCAAAATCTTGCGGTAAATAATTAATTGTTTTAATTAATTGATTGTCAATAAAATATTCTACTCTACTTATTTTTTTTCGAGGTATTTCTGCCTCGATTTTTGTTTCTATAAAAGAACTATCGAATGTTTCATTTTCTGTTGGGAAAATTATTTGTATTTTAGGTTGATTTTCTTTAGTGTGAAGATCATCAAATTCGGTTGGGGGTTTTTCATTTAAAATTCCCTGTTTTTCAATCCATTTTTGAACGGGGATTTCCCAATTTTTAAATTGAGGATCTTTCCGTGGTTTTTTAGGAAAAGGTCCACGAGGATCGTCTTTGTTTATATAATATAAAATATTATGCACTTCAGAATAAGTTTTTTCTATTACAAAAGATGAGGGAGTCAAATCAGTAGCTAATTTTCCTGAAGCTCGATCAATTTTAATCGTAATTTCATTTGCTAATTTTCCATTTAAAATAGCTTTGTTAGTAATTATTTTTTTAGGCGAAGTAAATTTTTCTGTCGGAGTATTTTTTAAAACCTCTTTCATAAAACTATTCCAAATAGGGCCGGCAATATCGCCGCCAGTTGATTTCATTTTAGAGTTATCATTATTTCCCGCCCAAACCCCAACAACTAATGAAGGGGTGTATCCTATTGTCCATGCATCTCGAAAATCATTAGTTGTTCCAGTTTTAGCAGCTACTGGTCTTTTCCCTAAAGTAAGATTATTATTTCGGCCAAAAATAAAAGATCGTGCTGAATTATCAGATAAAATATCATTAATTTGACGACAAATTTCTTGATCTAATATTTTTTGTCCAACAACAGAAGAATAATCTTCTATTGTTTTTCCTTGATAATCTTCTATCTTTAAAATAGGATTAGTTTCATATTTAATTCCCTCTTGACTAAAAGTCCCAAAAGTCGCAGTGTGTTCTAAAAGTTTCACTTCACCAGTCCCCAACGCTAAAGCAAGACCAAATTTTTCTCTATTTTTAAAAGTTGAATAACCTAATTCTTCAGCTAAATCTAAAACAGAATTTATTCCGGTTAGATAAAGAATTTTTACGGTTGGAATATTTAAAGAACCAGCCAACGCTTTTTTTAAAGTTATTTGACCATATTCTTTTTTGTTATAATTTTGAGGAATGTAGGGGGTTTTCCCGGATGTGTCAAAATTAGTTTTTAAATCAAAAAGAATAGTAGAAGGAGTATACCCCCTTTTAAAGGCAGCGGCGTAAATAATAGGTTTAAAAGACGATCCTGGTTGACGAGGTCTAAGAGCGACATTGACATTTCCGTCATCTTTTAAATTAAAATAATCTTTTGATCCAACCATTGCTAAAACACCACCCGTTTTAGGATCAATTGCCACTAAAGCGGCGTTTGTTGCTTTCCATTTTTTATTTTTTTCAACCCCTTGTTTAATTTTTTCTTCAGCTATTTTTTGTTTTTTAAAATCTAAAGTAGTAATAACTTTTAACCCACCTTGTTCAACTACTTTTTCTCCGTATCTTTGAGTTAAAAGTTCTTTAACATACATAACAAAGTGAGGGGCTAAAATATTCTCTCGGCGAGGAATAATTTTTTTTAGAACATCTATTTTTTTAGCTTCTTCAACTGTCTCTTTTTTAAGATATCCTTCTTGAGTCATTAAATCTAAAATAAATTTTTGACGAGCTAAAAGTTCTTCTTGATGGTTTCCCCAAGGAGAATAATAAGTTGGGGCTTTTGGTAAAGCAATTAATAAAGTTGCTTCATCAAGAGTTAAATCATGAGCAGATTTGGCAAAATAAGTTTGGGACGCCGCTTCAATACCATAAGATTGAGAGCCAAAAGGAATTTCATTGAGATACATTTTTAAAATTTGATCTTTTGAAAATTTATTTTCTATTTCGTAAGCCCAAATAACCTCTTTAATTTTTCGAGCGTAGGTTTTTTTAGATGTTAAAACGGCGTTTTTTACAAATTGTTGAGTAATTGTTGAAGCCCCTTGAAATATTCCTCCTTGAGTGAAATTAACATAGAAAGCTTTAATTATTCTTTTAAAATCAAAACCATGATGTTGGTAAAATCTTTTATCTTCAACAACCACGGCGCTCCATTTAACATATTCAGGTAGCTCTTCTAAAGAGATAAGAGTTCTTTTTTTTTCACCATAAATTTCATAAAGAATTATTTTGCCGGTTCGATCGTAAATTTTAGTACTTAATTCTTCAGAACGTTTTAATAATTTATCTGGATCTGGAATATCTTTTGAAAACCAAGTCCATACAATTATTCCACTTATTCCAAATAGGATTATAAAAATAAAAAATATCAAAAAAGCGATTTTAAAAAAATTTTTAAAAAATCCTTTTTTCCTTTTTTTAAATTTAATTAGGTTTATTTTTTTTGGAGTAGAATCTGCCCAGTTTTTTGGCGATTTAATTTTAGGCATAAAATTTGTAAATTACGCGAAATAATGCGAAATGCAAAAAATAAAGTATCGTGTTAATATCAGATAGATATTGTGGACTTCATAAGATCTAAAACTTTATAAAAATTCATTATAAATATTTCTCTTATCAAGAATTAAATATTAAACTTTAATAAATTTTATTAATTTCTCTTAAATAAACTTTTTTATTTAAATAAATTATTTTGGCTATAAAAAATTTATAATATTGTTCGGGGTTTTTGCCAAAGTTTAGTAAATAAATTATTTTGGTTACAAAAAATTTATAATATTGTTT
>JAGVFS010000068.1 GCA_020057535.1 Patescibacteria group bacterium | reverse complement strand
ATTGACATTGATGTTTCTAAAGATGAAAAAGCTATGACTGAAATGACAAAAAAGACAAATCAATTAAGCATTCCTGTTTTGGATATTGATGGACAAATTATTGTCGGTTTTGATAAAAAAGCGATTGATATGGCAATAGAAATAATGTTGAATAAGTAAAAATAATAAAGCAATAAAATAACAAAATAAATATAAATGAATATCAATAAAATTAAAAAATAAGATAAATAAATGTGTTCATTTTATTTATAAAATTGTTAAAGATTTTTCAAAACATGAATTATATGGAGTGATTTCATAAATTAAAAGAACCACTCTATTGGTGATTAATTATATTAAAAGATGCGTCAAAAAAGGCTGTTAATATATTTAATTTTTTATAAATATCTTAAGATTTAAATATCTTATGGTTTTTTAAACTCGACCCTCGTTAATTTAAAAAACTAAAATATTAATGAAATTAAATATTATTTAAATATTATTTATTGTTTTTTATTTTATTTTTTTTATGCAAAAATATATTTATTGGTTTAAAGAAATTGGGATTAAAGATATTCCTTTAGTCGGAGGGAAAAATGCGTCTTTGGGAGAAATGTATAATCACTTTACTAAATTTAAAATTCAGAATTCAAAATTTAAAATTAATGTGCCAAATGGTTTTGCAATTTCAGCGAAAGCTTATTTTTATATTTTAGAAAGCGCTGGAATTAAAAATGAAATAAAAAAAATCCTTTCTGATTTGGATACTAGCAATATGCAAAATTTGGCTGAAAAAGGACATCAAGTTCGCGAGGCTATTTTAAAAGCAAAATTTCCAGAAGATTTAGAAAAAGAAATTATTTCAGCCTATCAAAAATTATCCACCAGTTATCAATTATCATCTACTAATTATCAGTTAGTAGATGTTGCAGTGCGAAGTTCGGCTACTGCAGAAGATCTTCCGGATGCGTCTTTTGCTGGACAGCAAGAATCTTATTTAAATATTAAAGGAGAATACGCTTTAATTGAAGCGTGTAAAAAATGCTTTGCTTCTCTTTTTACCAATCGGGCTATTTCTTATCGACAAGATAAAGGATTTGATCATTTTTCTATTGGCTTATCAATTGTTGTTCAAAAAATGGTTCGTTCGGATAAGGCTTGTTCTGGTGTTGCATTTTCTATTGACACAGAATCTGGATTTCAAAATGCGATTTTAATCAATGGTTCTTGGGGATTGGGAGAAAATATTGTTAAAGGTGTGGTTAATCCGGATGAATTTTTTGTTTTTAAGCCAACTCTAGAAAAATTTAGACCGATTTTAAATAAAAAACTTGGAACAAAAGAGATAAAAATGATTTACAGTCAAGAGGGAAATAAACCAACTAAAAATATAGAAACCAGCGAACAAGAAAAAAATAAATTTGTTTTGAATGATGATGAAATTTTACAATTAGCTCAATGTGTAAAAATTATTGAAAAATATTATAAAAAACCAATGGATATTGAATGGGCAAAAGATGGGATAGATAATCAATTATATATTGTTCAGGCTCGTCCAGAAACAGTTCAATCTCAAAGAAATGTTAATGTTATTGAAACCTATAAATTACAAGGTGATTCTCATGAACTTTTATGTTCTGGCGCAGCTGTTGGATCAAAAATTGGACAAGGAAAAGTCAATGTTATTAAAGATGTTCATGAAATTGAAAAATTTAAAAAAGGAGATGTTCTAGTTACTGAAATAACCGATCCAGATTGGGAGCCAATTATGAAAATTGCTTCAGCTATTGTTACTAATCGTGGAGGACGTTGTTGTCATGCGGCAATTGTTAGTCGTGAACTTGGGATTCCTTGTATAGTTGGAACAAAAAACGCAACACAAATTTTAAAAAATGGAGAATTAATAACTGTTTCTTGCGCTGAAGGAGAAATTGGAAAAGTTTATCAAGGAAATATTCCATTTGAAATTAAAAAAATTAATATTCAAAAATTTAAAAAACCAAAAACAAAAATAATGATGAATATTGGTGAACCAAATCAAGCTTTTTCTTTAAGTTTTATTCCTAATGATGGGGTTGGTTTGGCACGAGAAGAATTTATTATTAATAATTTTATTAAAATACATCCAAAAATATTATTAGCAATTGATAAACAGCAATTTATCATTAATAATGAGAAAATTAATGAAAAAATTTTAAAAACAATAGAAAATATTACTCAAGGATATAAAAATAAATCGCAGTTTTTTATTGATAAATTAGCGGAAGGAATTAGTATGATAGCTGCCGCTTTTCATCCAAAAGATGTTATTGTTCGTTTGTCTGATTTTAAGTCGAATGAATATAGTAATTTAATTGGCGGAAAATATTTTGAGCCAAAAGAATCAAATCCAATGATTGGTTGGCGAGGAGCATCTCGTTATTATAGCGAAGAATATAAAGAGGCTTTTGAGTTAGAATGTCAAGCAATAAAAAAAGTTCGTGAGGAAATGGGTTTAACAAATGTGATTATTATGGTTCCATTTTGTCGAACACTTGAAGAAGCAAAAAAGGTTTTTTTAGAAATGAAGAAGAATAAATTAATTGTTGACGCGTATAAATCAAAAAGAAATCAATTAAAAATTTATATGATGGTTGAAATTCCTTCAAATGTTATTTTAGCTAAAGAATTTGCAAAAATTTTTGATGGATTTTCTATTGGCAGCAATGATTTGACTCAGCTTGTTTTAGGAATTGATCGCGATTCAGAATTAGTTAGTCATATTTATGATGAAAGAAATGAAGCAATAAAAATTTTAATTAGAGATGTGATAAAAATAGCTCGACAAAATAAAGTAAAAATAGGATTTTGTGGTCAAGCTCCTTCTGATTTTCCAGAATTTGCAAAATTTCTTGTTAAATGCGGAATTGATAGTATTTCTTTGAACCCAGACACAGTAATAAAAACTACTTTGCAAATTTCAAAAAAACATTAAGATAATGATAAGCAACATTAATATTTAAATCCGACCTTATCGGAAAATTATATTTTTAAATTTTTTATTAACATAAAATTATTTAAAATGGTGTTTATTGCAGCGAGTTTTAACTAAGATTAACTAGAATTTAATGTTTTTAGTGAAAGTTGGATTAAATGAAATCATGCAGGTTTTTAAAAAAATCGCGTTGACAAAACTCTTAATGCTAGGAGGGAGATTAATTTAATTAAATAGCTTAATTTACCCTTTTAAATATACCACTTCTGTCTACAATAAATTTTCTATAAATAAAAACATTCAAATTAATTTGAATGTTTTTATTTTAAATACTAAAAAATATTCCAATTATTTCAAAGCGTCTTTTAAAGTTTTGCCTGCTTTAAATTTAGGAACTGTTGTTGCTGGAATTTTAATTTTTTGACTAGGTTGTTGTGGATTAACCCCTATTCTCGCGGCTCTTTTTTTAGCTGAAAAACTTCCAAAACCGGTTAAAATTACTTCACCTTTCTTTTTTAAGGTAGTGGTAACAACATCAATAAATGTCGCTATCGTTTTTTCGACTTCTGTTTTTTTTGCGCCGATTTTATCGGCAATAACTTGAATTAATTCTGCTTTATTCATTATATCACCCCCTTTCGTAATAAGATTTATTAAATAATTTTATATATTAATTTATTTAATTCACTGTCGTTTTTTTATCAACCCTCTTAATTTTTATTGCTTTGCCTGTTTTTAAATCAATTTCTACTAAAACAGAATTAAAAGTGCATTCACCTTTTTCTGGAAAAATAAACTGATGATTAATTTGAGTTAAATATGTTTTAATTACGCTTTCCTTTTCTACACCAATAACAGAATTTTCAGCTCCAGTCATTCCTGTGTCTGTAACGTAGGCTGTTTTATTTGGCAAGATTTTAGCGTCAGCTGTTGGAATATGAGAATGCGTTCCTAAAATAGCCGAAACTCTGCCATCAACATAAAAACCAAGGGCTTTTGTTTCAGAGGTCGCTTCTGCATGAAAATCAATAATAATAGCATTTAATTTTTCCTTTTTATATTTTTTTAAAATCTTGTCAATTACTCTAAATGGACAATCAAAATCTTCTTTAAAAAACACTCGACCAATTAAATTAATAATCAAAATTTTTTCTTTATTATTTGTTATAAAAATTTTCTCGCCTATTCCTGAAACATTTGGCGGATAATTAGCAGGTCTTAAAAGAAAAAAGTTTTGTTTTTTAAAAATTTCTTCCACTTCTTTTCTTTTTTTCCAAATATGGTTTCCAGAAGTAAAAACATCTACTCCAACTTCTTTTATTTCGTTTAAGGTTTTCTCTGTTACGCCTTTACCATGAGCTAAGTTTTCAACATTAGCTATAACTAAATCAAGTTTAAGACTTTTTTTTAATTTTGGCAAGAGGTTTTTCACTCCAGCTCGGCCAATCTTCCCAATAATATCTCCGATGAATAATATTTTAAACATAGAAACAATAAATAATTTTTGATAAAATTTTTAAAATATTTCCTTGAATTATTTTATCTTTTTTATTTTAAATAAATATTGTAATATTTCTACATGATAGGCTAATTATGTTAAAACAATTTTATTGTTTTAATGATTTAATAATTACTTTGCGTATTCTACTATTCTTGTTTCTCTGATGACCGTTACTTTAATTTCTCCGGGATATTTTAATTCGTCTTGAATTTTTGTTGCGATGTTTTTGGCTAATTTAGCCGCTTGCCAATCGTCTATTTTGTCTGGAGTGACAAAAACTCGAATTTCTCGGCCAGCTTGAATAGCGTATGCTTTTTCTATCCCTTCAAAAGATTTAGCGACTGCCTCTAAATCTTCTAATCTTTGAGTATAATTTTCCAAAGTATCTTTTCTTGCTCCAGGTCGAGCGCCGGAGATAGCATCGGCTACTTTAACAATTATTGCTTCTAATGTTGGCGGATGATCTTCGTGATGAGTGTTAATAATTGTCAAAATTTCTTCTGGTAAATTAAATTTTTGAGCTAATTCTTTTCCAATTTCCGGATGAGTCCCTTGAACTTCTTGATCCACCGCTTTACCAATATCGTGTAAAAATCCCCCCTTTTTAGCCATTGAAATATTTGCTCCTAATTCAGAAGCTAACAAAGAAGAAAGATGTGCCACTTCAATAGAATGAACTAAAACATTTTGTCCATAACTCGTTCTATATTTTAAACGGCCCATAATTTGAATTAATTTGGGATCTAATCCTGCTACTCCAACTTCATATGTTGCGTCTTCCCCTGCCTTTTTAATTTCACTGGCTAATTCTTCTTTAATTTGTTCAACAGTTTCTTCAATTCTAGCCGGTTGAATTCGTCCGTCTAAAATTAATTTTTCTAGAACTTTTTTTGCTAAGTTTCGACGAATTGGGCTAAATCCTGAAATTAATATAATATTTGGAGTATCATCAATAATTAATTCCACGCCTAATAATTGTTCTAAAACCCTGATGTTTCTTCCTTCTTTTCCAATAATTCTTCCTTTCATTTCTTCGTTTGGCACGTTAATAATGGTCGTAGTTATTTCGGCCGTATGAGAAGAAGCACAACGTTCAATAACTGAAGTCAAAACTTTTTTGGCTTTTTCTTTTATTTCTTCCATTCCTTCTTCTTCGGTTCTTTTCATTTTTTGAAATAAATCATCTTTAATATTTTTTTCCACTATTTTTAATAGGGCGTCTTTGGCTTGATCTAAAGTAAGATTTGAAATTTTTTCTAATTTGTTTAATTGTTCTTCTTTTATTTTATTTATTTCTTCTTTTAATTTTTCTAAATGAGTTGTTTTTTCTTGAACTTTTTGATATTTATCTTCTAATCCTAATAATTTTTGATCAAATAAATTCTCTCTTTTTTCTAATCTTTTTTGAAGATGATCCATTTCTTTTCTTCTTTCTTCTTCTTCTAATCGAGCATCTTCAATAATTTTTATCGCTCTGTCTTTTGCTTGAAGTAACAATTCTTTTTGTTTTGTTTTAGTGGTTGCTATCAAATTTTCCGCTTTTATTTCCGCTGAATTTATTTGCTTAGCTTTAATAATTTTTCTAAGAAAATAACCGACTACCAAACCTAATAAAAGTCCAATGGATAAAAAAATCCATGTTAATAAATTTATTGTCATAAAAATTTTGAGTTAAATGCATAAAATTAATATAAAAAGTAATAAGTAATTTAATAACTAAATTTTGGCAAAAATCCTAAACAATGTTATAAACATCCCTTTATTTTAAAAAAAATATTTTTATTTAAAAAATAAATGGCTTATTTAAGAGAAATTAATAAAATTTGTCAAAGTTTAGTTATTGGCTTATAAACTTTATAAGTTTAAATTGATACTTAAAATTTTTTGTTTTATTATTTTTTTATAATTTTATCAACAATTCCATAAATTTTTGCTTCTTCGGCTGACATATAACAATCTCTATCTGTATCTTGATTAATTTTTTCCAAAGATTGTCCGGTGTGTTTGCTTAAAATTTTATCTAAACGATCTTTAATCTTTAAAATATGCTCCGCTTTAATTTTTATGTCAATTGCTTGCCCTTCTACTCCACCCATAACTTGATGAATTAAAATTTCAGAATTAGGCAAAGTAAAACGTTTCCCTTTGGTTCCAGCAGCTAATAAAACAGCTCCCATACTTGCAGCTAAACCAACACAAATTGTAGAAACATCGCATTTAATATATTGCATTGTGTCATAAATTGCCATTCCGGCTGTAACCGAACCACCGGGAGTATTAATGTATAATTTAATTTCTTTATCTTTATTTTCACTTTCTAAAAATAAAAGTTGAGCAATAACAATATTGGCTGCGTCGTCATCAATGGTGTCGCCTAAAAAAATTATTCTTTCTTTAAGAAGTCGAGAATAAATATCATAAGCCCTTTCTCCGTGATTGGATTTTTCAATAACCGTTGGGATTAGATTCATAAAAATAAACAAAATTTAGGAAATTTTTTAATGTTTTTAGTTTATCACAATTTAAAAATTTTACAACCCCCCCTTCTTTTTTTATATTTTTTTGTTTTTTAAAAAAATTTTTTTCATAAAATTTAAAAAGCAAGGGATTTTATAATAAATTCAAAATTCTAAATTTTGAATTTAATTAAAGTTGCTAAAAAATTTTAAAATAGCTGAATTTTCAAGAGAAATATTATAGAAACCACTAACGACAAGAAAATTATTGATATTACCAAAGAAAAAAATCAAAAAAGATATTGAATATTTAGGAATTTTAATTTTTGACAAAAATTTATTGTTAAAGAAATAAAAAAAGAGTTTAAATTGTTTAAATATAAAAATAATCAAATTGCAAATGATTATTAATCAAATTAATGATTATTTGTTAAATTGAAGATAGTAAAATTCGCGTAGAAGTTTATTTTTGAATATGGGATGTTTAGATGACATAAAAATTTATAGCCAAGTTATTTAAAACAACAGTCATAGATATTAATATACATAAAATATTTAGATAGGAGAATTTTAACAAAGTTTAGTTTTTATATGTAAAGTTATTGACAGTTTTTTTATTTATGCTAAATGCACTTAGCACTCTTAGTTTGAGAGTGCTATTGACAGTTTTTTTTATTTATGCTAAATACAACTTAGCGTTTTAATTTTGGATCGCTAATAATGAAATTCTATGATTCAGAGAAAGATTTCTTTGCTTAACAAAATAATCAAAGAATATATTAAAATAGCTCAACCAATTAGTTCAAAACTATTGGCTGATAAATATAATTTTAAAATTAGTCCAGCAACCATTAGACACGAAATGTTAGAATTAGAAAAAGAGGGATATATTTTTCAGCCTCATATTTCAGCCGGTAGAATTCCGACTGAAAAAGCCTATCATTTTTATATTAAAAATTTTTTAAAGAATAAAAAAATAAAAAAGAAAGATAGAAATTTTTTAAATAAAATTAAAAAAAAGTATCAATTTTTGGAAATGCAAAATTTAATAAAAAAAATAGGAAAAGCGATTGCAGATTTATCTGAGGAAACGGTAATCATCACTTTTAATTCACAAATTTATTGTATTGGTTTGTCTAATTTATTTAATCAGCCAGAATTTATTGAACGTAAATTAATTAGCGATATGTTATTAACAATAGATTGTCTTGATAAAATAGTAGAAAATTTTTCTATTGCAAATGAAGAAATTCAAATATTAATTGGCAAAGAAAATCCTTTTAATAAAAAATGCGGAATTATTATGATGAATTATACCCAAAAAGATGGTAAAATGAATAATAATATTTTTGCAATCCTTGGTCCAATTAGAATGAATTATGAAAAAAATTTAGCGTTAATTAAATTTGTTAACGTATTAATAAAAAAAATAATATTATGAATAAAGAAATAAAATTAGGAATTTATAAACATTACAAAAACAAAAATTATAAAATTTTATATACAACTGTTAATATTGACACCAAAGAGGAAGTAGTGGTTTATCAAGCTATGTATGGCGATGAAAAAATTTGGGTAAGATTAAAAAAAATATTTTTAGAAGAAGTTGAAATTGATGGGAAGAAAAAACCTAGATTTGAATTTATTGCCGAAAATGATTATATTAATAATAATGATTGGCAAAAAAAATATTTACGCGCTTTAGCTGATTATCAAAATTTATTAAAACAAACAACAAAAGAAAAAATGGAATTTGTTGTTTATGCCAATGAACAAATGTTAAAAGAAATTTTGCCGGTTTATGATCATTTAAAAATGGCAATAGAGCATTGCAGTAATGAATTAAAAAATAATTGGCTTGAAGGAGTAAAATATGTAGTTAAACAATTTAAGGATGTTTTAGAAAAAATTGGAGTTGAAGAAATAAAAGTTAAAGATGAAAAATTTGATCCTAATTTAATGGAAGCGATTAGCAATGAAGAAACTGATGATAAAAATTTAGATGGACAAGTGGCAAAACAAGTGATGGCAGGATATAAATTAAATGGAAAAATGATTAAAGTGGCAAAAGTGATAGTATACAAAATTAAATAATAAAACTTTGATAAAAATTTTGAACAATATTAAAAAATTCTTTATTTTAGCCAAAATAATTTTGTTTAAAAAATAAAGGTTTATTTAAGAGAAATTAATGAAATTTGTCAAAATTTAGCAAATAATAAAAAAATTAAAATTTGGATTTAAAATTATTTTTATTTATTTATTTTAAAGCTATAAGCTATAAGCTACAAGCTAATTTATTTTTATGTCAAAAATTCTTGGTATCGATCTTGGTACAACAAATTCATGCATGGCAATTATTGAAGGTGGAGAGCCTAAGGTTTTAGAAAACAAAGAAGGAGCTCGAACAACCCCTTCTATTATTGCTATGTCTAAAAATAACGAGCGTTTGGTTGGATTATTAGCTAAACGTCAAGCGGTAACTAATTCAGAAAATACGCTTTTTTCCATTAAACGTTTAATTGGTAGAGGTTTTACTGACGAAGAAGTGCAAAGAGATTTAAAGATTTTTCCATTTAAGGTTGTTAAAGCTGGAGGGGGAGTAAAAATAATTATGAAAGAAAAGGAATATACCCCTCAGGAAATTTCGGCAATGATTTTGCAAAAATTAAAAACTGACGCTGAAGAAAAATTAGGAGAAAAAATTACCGAAGCAGTTATTACTGTTCCAGCTTATTTTAATGATTCACAAAGGCAAGCAACAAAAGACGCTGGTAAAATCGCTGGACTTGAAGTGAAAAGAATAATCAATGAGCCAACAGCAGCAGCTTTAGCTTATGGTTTTGATAAAAAAAAGGGACAACAAATTGCCGTTTATGATTTAGGGGGAGGAACTTTTGATATTTCTATTTTGGATATTGGTGAAGATGTTGTTGAAGTAAAAGCGACAAATGGAAACACTCATTTAGGTGGAGATGATTTTGATCAAAGAATTATTAATTGGATTGTTGAAGAATTTAAAAAAGAACAAGGCATTGATTTATCAAAAGACAAAATGGCTTTACAACGATTAAAAGAAGGGGCTGAAAAAGCTAAAATTGAACTTTCTACCACATTAGAAACAGAAATTAATCAGCCATTTATTACAACCGATGCAAACGGTCCAAAACATTTAGTTTTAAAATTAACACGAGCTAAATTAGAAGAAATTGTCGGAGATTTAGTTGAGCAAACTTTAGAACCTTGTAAAAAAGCCTTAAAAGATGCAGGATTAAAACCTGAAAATATTGAAGAAATTGTGATGGTTGGCGGACAAACTCGAATGCCTTTAGTTGTTCAAATAGTAGGGAAATTTTTTGGTAAGAAACCGCATTTAGGAGTTAATCCAGACGAAGTGGTTGCGGTTGGAGCGGCTATTCAAGCAGGGATTTTACAAGGCGAGGTTAAAGATGTTTTGCTTTTAGATGTCATTCCTCTTTCTTTGGGAATTGAAACTTTGGGTGGAGTTTCTACAAAATTAATTGAAAAAAATACGACAATTCCAACTTCGAAAAGTCAAATTTTTTCAACTGCGGTTGATAGTCAACCAAGCGTGGAAATTCATATTTTGCAAGGCGAACGTGAAATAGCGATTGGCAATAAATCTTTAGGACGATTTATCCTTGATGGTATACCGCCAGCCCCTCGAGGAATTCCGCAAATTGAGGTTAGTTTTGATATTGACGCCAATGGAATTTTAAGCGTTAAAGCTAAAGATAGGGCGACTGGGAAAGAACAAAAAATAACAATTACCGCTTCAAGCGGACTTTCTAAGGAAGAAATTGAAAAAATGACAAAAGACGCTGAAGTACATGCCGAAGAAGATAAAAAAAGACGAGAATTAATTGAAGTAAAAAATACTGCCGAAACTTTAATTTATTCTACTGAAAAGGTTTTAAAAGAAGCTGGAGAAAAAATTTCAGAAACTGACAAAAAAGATGTGGAAGAAAAAATAACGGCATTAAAAGAAGTTAAAGATAAAGATGATTTTGAAGTAATTAAAAAAGCTTTAGAAGAATTAACTCAATCCGCTCAAAAAATTGGCGAAGCAATGTATAAACAACAACCGCCTGTTGATCAACAACAATCAACTGGAGATGAACAACAATCAACAGACGAAAAAAAAGAAGAAAAAGGCGAGTATGAAGAGGTGAAGGAGGATAAATAATT
>JAGVFS010000037.1 GCA_020057535.1 Patescibacteria group bacterium | reverse complement strand
TCAATACTTAAATCTTCTAATTCTTTAATGTGATCTGGAGTATCAATAACGACTTCTTGAATTCCATAAGATTTAGGATTATCAAGGGTTACGGCTGGAAATGGATTTTTTAAAACTAAAATTTCCCAATTTTTTTTATCGCCAATCTTATCTTTTATTAAATTTTTTAATACTCCTTCTGGGCAAAAAACACATTTTTTTTTGGATTTCAAAACAGGCGTTACGGATTTTGCAATCTCATCGTGTGGCCTTTTGCTCCGATGAGGGGCAATAATTACATATTTATCTTGAATATAATCTTTTCTAATTTCAGAATACATAAAATTGAAAGTTAGAGATTAGAAGTTGGAAGTTAAATTTATTTATTTTATTTTATCATAAATTGATTTTATAAACAAATTTTATACGTTTTAATTGACATTTTTTATAAAATACTTTAAATTTTTATTTAAAGTGTTTATGCAATCAAATCAATTTCAAAATACAAACAAAGAAGGAAAATCTCCTTCGTTTTTTAATTCTAAAGAAATAAAAGATAAAATGAGAAAATTTTTTATTTTTTTTATTCTTAATTATTTTCTCTTTTACGATTATTTAAAAAAATAATAGTTTTTTTAATAAAACAGTTTAAAAAGGTAATAATCTTTATTTTTTTTAGTGGTCATAATTTAATAAAAGTTTTATGTTTTTATTTTTATAAAGTTTATTTTTTTTTCAAAAAGCAAATTCAAAAAATTTTAGATTTAAAGCATTTTTCTTTATTAAAGGGTTATTCGTTTTTTTATATTAGTTTTTTTTTTATTATTCTTTTGGTTGTTTCTGATACCTTAAAAGTAAAAGCAATGGATATGACTGGTATGATTAGACAAAACACAATTCTTTATTTTTTTTTAAATAAACAAGAAGAAGAATTTATCACAGAAATAGATATTCCAGTTATTAATAGTTTTTCTGATCAATATTTATCCAATAAGCAATCATTTTTAGAAACAGAGTTTAAAGATAAAAAAGAAGGAACAATTGTTGTTCAAGAGGGAACTGTTTTGGTTAAGCCTAATATTTATGTTACTATTGAAACTCCGCAAATTAGAACAAAACCAATTCAATATATTGTTAAAGCTGGTGATGTAATATCTGGCATTGCAAAAAAGTTTAATGTAAGCGTTAATACAGTTTTATGGGAAAATAATTTAAAAGATTATAGTATTATTAAACCTGGAGATAAATTAACTATTTTACCATTAACAGGTGTTACTCATAAAATTACAAAAGGAGAAACTTTAAAAACAATTGCTAAAAAATATAAAATTGACATACAAGAAATTTTAAAAATTAATGAATTGGCTAGTGATAATATTAAAATAAATCAAAAAATAATTATTCCAGGAGGAACAAAATTTTCCCCTTCTATTTTTCCTAAAAAACAATACGCGTTTTTTTCAAATAAATTCATTTCAAGTAATAAATTTATTTCAAGTAAAAGGAAGGGAAAATTTATTTGGCCTACTTCTAGTCATCGAATAAATCAATATTATCATTGGAGACATAGTGGTGTAGATATACACGGGATAAATTATTCTTCTCCAATTTATGCTTCTGCCGATGGAATAATAAAACAAGTAATTTATTCAAATCGTGGGTATGGTCGTTATATTATTATTGGTCATAAAGATAATATAAATACGCTTTATGGTCATATGAGTAAGTTTTTTGTAGAAAGAGGACAAGAAGTAAAAAGGGGGCAGGTTATTGGTTTGCTTGGAACTACGGGTAATTCAACTGGACCGCATCTTCATTTTGAAATTAGAACTAATGGGAAAAAAATAAATCCTTTAAAATATATTAGATAGATTGTAGATAATTTGCGAGAGGAAAATTTAAATTAATTTAGAAGTGGAAAATTTTCTTGACTTTAAATAAAAAACACTTTAAAATTAATAATTAATTTTTAAGTTTTGATAATTTTATTAATTTCTTTTAAATAAATTATTTATTTTTTTAATAAAAAACTATTTTGGTTGAAATAAAAGATTTTGTAATATTGTTCAGAATTTTTCAAAAGTTTAATTAAAAGTATAGGTAAATAAATGGTATAAAAAAAGACTAATAAAGATTAAGAGATAAAAATTGCGCAGGATTTTATAAATAAATTTTAATTTTTAATTTTAAACTTTAATTTAAAATAATATGTCTGATTTTATAATTTTAATAGCAATTCTTATTGCTATTTTTGTAGTAATTGATAAATTTCAAAAAAAAATTATGTCACCACAAAATAATGAAACAATAGAAATAAAACCTAAATTATCTAGGAAATTTTTAATTAGCATTATTGTTGGCGTTATTGCTATTATTTTGATTTTTAATTCATTTGTTGTGGTTTCTGGCGGGCATATTGCTTGTATTTATGATATTGGACGAGGAATTTTAGAAAAAAATTTACAACCAGGATTGCACTTTAAATTACCATTTTGGCAGACAGCAAAAGAATTTAACACTCGAACACAAGCTTTTACAATGAGTAGCAGCGAGGAAAATGTGATATCAGCAACTGGGGAAAAAGATGACAGTATGGAAGCTCCTACTTCAGATGGACAACAAGTAACAATTGATGTAACTGTTTTATTTCATCTTGACCCAAATAAAGTTAATAGTCTTTGGCAAAATATAGGTGAAGATTATGTTCAAAAAATCGTTAAGCCAATTTCTCGCAGTCAAATTAGAATAGTAATTTCTCGATATACAGCCATAGATATTTATTCAGAAAAAAGAGCGGAAGCTGTTAAAAAAATGAATGAAGAAATTAAACCAATGTTTGCTGAAAAAGGCATTGTTTTAGAAGAAATTCTTTTGAGAAAAGTGACTTTTACTTCAGAATACGCTAAATCTATTGAAGAAAAACAAATTGCCGAACAAAAAATTAAAAAAGCGAAATATGATTTAGAGAGAATTGAAGTTGAAAAAAAGCAAAAAATTGTTACAGCTCAAGGAGAAGCTGAATCTATCAGATTAAAAGGAGAAATGTTGCGAGCCAATCCGCAAACAATTCAATATGAGTTTGTTCAAAAAATGGCTGAAAATGTAAAATGGGGATTTTTACCAGCCAATTCTCTTCCAATGATTGATTTAAAATCTTTGTCGTTGGATGAAGGGAAGATTAAATAGAAAATAATAAAATAAAAGAATAACAAAATAATTTTTAATTTTAATTAAAAATTATTTTGGCTAAAATTAAAGGATTTTATAATATTATTCAAAATTTTTACTAAAGTTTAGTTATTTAGAAAAACTTTAAGATTTTATCAAGATTAAAAATTTTTATCTGTTTTAATTTCGTGAAAAATAAAATAATATAAAACTTTTTATTTTATAAAGCTAAAACTCCCTAAAAAGGGGTAATTTTTTTATGTTTTCTAAAAATTTTTCAAAAAGAGTTTTTTTTAATTTATCAAAAGAAATTATTGATGTCCCTAATTTAATTAAACATCAAAAGAAATCATATGAATGGTTTTTCAAAGAAGGATTAAATGAATTATTTGAAGAAATTTCTCCAATTAAAGATTATATTGGTCGTGATTTAGAATTATATTTTAGAGATTATTATTTTGATGATTCTAAATTTGACGAAACTACTGCTCGAGAACGAAATGTTACCTATGAAGCTCCATTAAGAGTTAAATTAGAATTAGTTAATAAAAAAATAGGAAAAAGTAAAATTCAGGAAATTTATTTTAGCGATTTTCCTTTAATGACTAAAAAAGGAACTTTTATTATTAATGGAATTGAAAGAGTAGTTGTTCCTCAACTTATAAGATCAGCGGGTATTTTTTTTAGTCGTGAAAGCATCAAGGAAAAATTTTTTTATGGAGCAAAGGTTATTCCAAATAGAGGGGCTTGGATAGAAATAGAAACAGACGGGAATGGAGTAATTTGGGTAAGAATTGATCGTAAAAGAAAAATAGCGATAACTTCATTTTTGAGAGCTTTTGGATATGGGAGCGATGAAGAAATTTTAGATTTATTTAAAGAATTTAAAGATAAAGAAGAAATTAAATATATAAAAAACACTTTTTTAAAAGATGCTACGCAAAATACAGATGAAGGATTGGTGGAAGTTTATAAACATATTAGGCCTGGAGATATAGCTACTTCAGATAATGCTAAAAGTTTAATTTACGCGATGTTTTTTAATTTTAGTCGATATGATTTAGGTAAAGTTGGACGATATAAAATTAATCAAACTTTTAAATTAAATACTCCAATTACAAAAGAGAATCGAGTTTTAAAAAGAGAAGATTTAATTAATATCCTTAAAAGGATAATATCTTTAAATGTTAGTCAAGAAAAAGCTGATGATATTGATCATTTAAGTAATCGTCGAGTAAGGGCAGTTGGAGAATTGGTTCAAAATAAATTAAGAATTGGTTTGGCTCGTTTGGAAAGAATTATTAAAGATAGGATGAGTACATATGAATTGGAAACAATTACTCCAAATTCTCTAATTAATATTAAATTGATAACTAATATTGTTAGAGAGTTTTTTATGTCTTCGCAATTGTCTCAATTTATGGATCAGATAAATCTTTTAGCTGAATTAGAACACAAGAGACGACTTTCAGCTATGGGTCCGGGGGGACTTGAGAGAGAACGCGCTGGGTTTGAAGTTCGTGATGTTCATTACACTCATTATAGTCGAATTTGTCCGGTGGCTACTCCAGAAGGGGCTAATATTGGATTAGTTAGTCATATGGCTTGTTATGCTGAAATAGATGATTATGGTTTTCTTAGAACCCCTTTTGTTAAAATAATTAATAAAATAAAAAATAAAGCGGAAATAACTCAGGATAAAATTGTTAGAGAGAATATTTTAGATCCAAAAACGAAAAAAAATATATTAAAAAAGGGAGAAAAAATTACATTAGAAATAGCTAAAAAATTAGAAAAAATTAATATTAAAGAAATTTTATGTAAACCATTTAGAGATAAAAAAGTGGTTTATTTAGATGCAACCGAAGAAGAACAATATATCACTACTACAGCAACAGTTGACTTAGAAAATAAATCTCTTGGAGATAAAGTGGAAGCAAGAATTAGAGGACAAGCAGGAACTATCGCGATAGAAGAAGTAGAACTTCAAGATATTTCTCCAAAACAAATTGTTAGTATTTCTACAACGCTTATTCCTTTTCTTGAACATAATGATGCCGCTCGAGCCCTGATGGGAAGCAATATGCAGAGGCAAGCAGTTCCCTGTATTAGAGCAGAATCTCCAATTGTTGGTACTGGCATGGAAACGAAAATTGCTTTAGATTCTGGTTATTTAATTATTGCAGAAAATGATGGGGAAATAGTAGAAGTGGAAGCTTCAAAAATTGTTGTTTTGGAAAAGAATAATAAATTAGTTATTTATCCTTTACAAAAATTTATTCGTTCAAACGCTTCTACTTGTATAAATCAAAAAGTGTTGATTGAAAAAGGACAAAAAATTAAAAAAGGAGATTTTTTAGCTGATGGAACAGACACTCAAAATGGAGAAGTGGCTTTAGGTCAAAATGTTTTAGTTTCTTTTATGTCTTTTGAAGGTGGAAATTTTGAAGATGCTATTTTAATCTCTGAAAGATTAGTTCAAGAAGATCGTTATACTTCAATTCATATTGAAGATTATAGTATTGATGTTAGAGAAACCAAATTAGGTCCGGAAATTATTACTAATGATATTCCTAATATAAGCGAAGAAAAATTAAAAAATTTAGACAGCGAAGGAATTATTAGAATAGGAGCTAAGGTTTTTTCTGGAGATATTTTAGTTGGGAAGATTACCCCAAAAGGAGAGACAGAGCTTTCCGCAGAAGAAAAATTATTAAGGGCTATTTTTGGCGAAAAAGCAAAAGATGTTCGTGATAGCTCTCTTTATCTAAAACACGGAGAACATGGGAAGGTTGTAAATGTAAAAGTTTTTTCCAGAGAGCAAGGAGATAAACTTTCGGCTGGAGTAATAAAAACAATTCAAATTTCAGTCGCTAATTTACGAAGAATTCAAGTCGGTGATAAAATGGCCGGACGTCATGGAAATAAAGGGGTTATTTCTCGAATTGTTCCAATAGAAGATATGCCTTATTTAAAAGATGGTACATCAATTGATGTTATTTTAAATCCTCTTGGGGTAGTTTCTAGAATGAATTTAGGACAAATTTTAGAAACCCACCTTGGATTAGCCGCTAAAACTTTAAATTATAAAGTTGCTAGTCCGGTCTTAGATGGGGTGTCGGAAGAAAAAATTAAACAAGAATTAAAAAAGGCCGGATTTCCTGAAGATGGAAAAGTTATTTTAAATAATGGAAAAACAGGTGAAGTTTTTGATAATCGCATTACTATTGGATATCCTTATATTATGAAATTAAATCATTTAGTTGAAGACAAGATTCATCAACGTTCTATTGGGCCTTATTCTTTAATTACTCAACAGCCCTTAGGAGGAAAAGCTCAATTTGGTGGACAGAGATTTGGAGAAATGGAAGTTTGGGCATTAGAAGCATATGGCGCGGCTCATACCCTTCAAGAAGTTTTAACTATTAAATCTGATGATGTTTTAGGACGTTCTAAGGCTTATGAAACAATTATTAAAGGTGGAGTGATTGAAAAAGTAAATCTACCAGAATCATTTAATGTTCTTGTTCGTGAATTAAAGGGGCTTTGTTTAGATGTAGATTTATTTAAGAAAAAGTAAGAAATAAAAAAATATAAAAAACACAAGAGACGTTAAAATATTAGAACAAAATGTAAATTAACCTAATTAACCACAAACAATAATCTAATAATTAAAATTTAAAATTTCTTATTTTTGAATATTTAGATGTTGTTGATTTTGAGTATTGATTTTTTATTAAAAGAGGTGCTTTTGTATTGACTTAAAGGATTGTTTTGCTAATAGTTAATATTAGATTAAAAAATTGTATTTGGCGTGAATTTGATTAATTTATATATTAAATTATTTTTTATTTTTTTAATTTTTATGTCTAATTCTTTTGATTTCAATGCGATTAAATTAAAAATAGCTTCTCCAGAAAATATTTTAAGCTGGTCGTCAGGAGAAGTGACTAAGCCGGAAACTATTAATTATCGAACGCAAAAACCAGAAAGAGATGGATTGTTTTGTGAGAAGATTTTTGGTCCGGTAAAAGATTGGGAATGTGCTTGTGGCAAATATAAACGTATTCGTTATAAAGGGGTAATTTGTGATAAATGTGGAGTAGAAGTAACAAAGAGTTTAATTAGAAGAGAAAGAATGGGTCATATTAAATTAGTCACGCCAGTAACTCATATTTGGTTTTTAAGAGGGGTGCCTTCAAAAATAGGGTTACTTTTAGATATGTCCGTTCAAAATTTAGAAAAAGTTGTTTATTTTGCCGGTTTTATTATTTCTGAAATTAAAGAAGATGCCAAGAAAGATATTTTAAAACAAATAGAAAATGAATTTAAAATAGTGTCTTCTGATTTAGAATTAGAATTTAATAAACAAGTGTTTCAAATTAAACAAAAAACCATTCAAGATTCAAATGTAAAAAAAGGTGATCTTAAAAATAAACTTATTGAAGAAATTAAAAGCTATAAACAGGAATATGAAGAGAAATTAAAAAAATTAAAGAATGCTTTAAAAATAACCTTAGAAGAAGTTAATAGTATTAAATTAACAAGAATTCTTTCTAAAAATGAATATCAAGAATTATCTTTAAAATATGGTCATATTTTCGAAGTTGGAATTGGCGCTGAAGCTATTTATAAATTGCTTTCTAAAATTGATTTAGAAAAATTAGTTGTAATTTTAGAAAAAGAAGCTGTAGAAAATAAAACTCTTAAAAATGAAAAAATAGTTCGTCGTTTAAAATTAATTAAAAATTTAATTAAAAATAAAATTAAACCAGAATGGATGATATTAACTGTTGTTCCAGTACTTCCTCCAGATTTAAGGCCAATGGTTCAATTAGATGGAGGAAGATTTGCTTCTAGTGATTTAAATGATTTATATAGAAGAATAATAAATCGTAACAATCGTCTTAAAAAATTAATAGAATTAAACGCGCCAGAAGTAATTTGTCGTAATGAGAAAAGAATGCTTCAAGAAGTTGTAGATAATTTAATCGATAATAGCATTAGACACGGGAAAACAGTGACTGCTTCAACTGGACAAAAAAGAAGTTTGAAATCAATTTCTGATATGTTGAAAGGAAAACAAGGACGCTTTAGGCAAAATCTTTTAGGAAAAAGAGTTGATTATTCTGGTCGTTCAGTTATTGTTGTCGGTCCTCATCTTAAACTTGATCAATGTGGAATTCCTAAAACTATGGCTTTGGAATTATTTAAACCTTTTGTTATTTCTCAATTAATTAAACAAGGGTATGTTCATAATATTCGAAGCGCTGGATGTTTAATTGAAGAGGGGAAAAAAGAAGTATGGGATATTTTAGAAAATATTACTAATAAATCTTATGTTTTACTTAATCGCGCTCCAACTTTACATCGTTTAGGAATTCAAGCATTTAAGCCAATATTAATTGAAGGAAAAGCAATCCAAGTTCATCCGATGGTTTGTACGGCTTTTAACGCTGACTTTGATGGAGATCAAATGGCCGTTCATGTGCCTCTAACATTAGAATCCATAAAAGAAGCAAAAGAAATAATGTTATCTACTAAAAATTTATTAAAACCGTCTACAGGAGATCCAATTGTCACTCCGACGCAAGATATGATTGTGGGCGCTTTTTATTTAACCTATATTAAAAAATCAAACCAAAAAATATCTCAAAAAGAAATTAAAATTTTTACTTCTAAAAATGAAGCTATATTAGCTTATGATTTAAAGAAAATTTCTCTTCAAGAAATAATTAAAGTAAGAACAGAAAAAGGAATAATAGAAGTAACGCCTGGAAAAATAATTTTTAATTCAGTCTTGCCTTCTGAATTAAAAGATTATAATGTGGCTTTTGATAAAAAAACATTAGTTCAATTAATTAAAAAATGTCATCTCCTTTTTGGAGAAGAGAAAACAGCAATTATGTTAGATAATATAAAAGATATTACCTTAAAATATTTAACTCAAGTGGGATTTTCTTGGGGAATGAGTGAATTATCAGATTTGCCGCAAAAAAATGAGATTATTCAATTAGCTGAAAAAAAAGTAGATGAAATTCAAAATCAATATGACGAAGCGTTATTAACTCAAGAAGAAAGATATAATAAAATAATTGAAATTTGGACAGATACCAAAGATCAAATTATTCAATTATGTAAAAATATTTTAAATGAAGAGAGTTCCGCTTTCTATATGATTGAATCTGGAGCTAGAGGAAGTATTACTCAAATTACGCAGATGATGGGAATGAAAGGATTAGTTGTTAATCCAAAGGGAGAAATTATTGAACTGCCAATAAAAAGTAGTTTTAAAGAAGGGTTTGATGTTTTGGAATATTTTATTTCTTCTCATGGAGCCAGAAAAGGACTTTCTGATACAGCCCTTCGTACTGCTAATGCTGGTTATTTGACTCGACGATTAGTTGATGTTGCTCAAGGGGTAATAATTGTCGAAGAAGATTGTGGAGACACTAAAGGTTTTGTTTTAACAAAAGAAATGAATGAAAAAATAGGAGAAACATTAATAAAAAGGATATTGGGTCGATTTGTTCTTGAAGATATTATTAATCCAAAAACAAAAAAAATTCTTATTAAAAAAGGAGAATTAATTTCTTTTGAAAAATTTGAAACAATAGAACAATTAGATTTAACACAAATAAAAATTCGTTCAATTTTAAGCTGTAAATCTACATCTGGAGTTTGCCAAAAGTGTTATGGTTGGGATTTGGGGTATAATAGATTGGTAGAATTAGGAACGGCCGTTGGTGTTATTGCTGCTCAAAGCATTGGAGAACCAGGAACTCAATTAACTATGAGGACTTTTCATACTGGGGGTGTGGCTGGAAGAGATATTACACAAGGATTACCAAGAGTGGAAGAAATTTTCGAAAAGCATTCTTCTAAAAGAAAAGCTATTATTAGTGAAGTTGATGGAAAAATTATTGAAATAAAAGAAGAGATAAAAAATAAGAAAGTTTTAATTAAATATGAAGGAACAAGCGAAAATTCATATAAAATTAAAGATAAAGACAAATCGCAAATATTAGTAAAAGATGGACAAAAAATAAAAAAAGGAGAAGTTATATTGTGCCAAGGGGTAAAGAAAAAAGAAATTATCGCTTTAAAAAGCGGGCAAGTTAAAATTTTAAAAAATGAAATTAAAGTTATTTTTTCTGAAGAAAAAGTAGAAGAATATCTAATTCCAGTTGGATATATTTTAAAAGTTCATGAAAATGAATTAGTGACAATGGGCGATCCTTTAACAGAAGGAAATTTAGATTTAGAAGAATTATTTCGTTTTAAAGGAAGACAAGCGGCGCAAAAATATATTTTAGAAGAAATTCAATATATTTATTCTTCTCAAGGGCAAAAAGTAAACGATAAACATCTTGAAATTATTATTCGTCAAATGTTTTCTCGGGTTTTTATTCAAGATCCAGGGGGCAGTGAGTTTTTAAAAGGAGAGATTATTTCTCAATCACTTTTTATAAAAATTAATAAAAAACTTTCAGAAGAAAAGAAATCTTTGATTAAAGTCAAAGAATTGTTTTTAGGAATAACAAAAGTTTCTTTGTTAACAGAAAGTTTTTTGTCTGCTGCTTCTTTTCAAGAAACCGCTCGTATTTTGATTGATGCCGCGATTACCGGTCGCGTTGATGAATTAAAAGGACTAAAAGAAAATGTAATTAT
>JAGVFS010000051.1 GCA_020057535.1 Patescibacteria group bacterium | reverse complement strand
GTTTTAGACTCTTCTGTTTTTGACTCTTCTGTTTTAGACTCTTCTGTTTTAGACTCTTCTGTTTTAGAATTAAAAATTTTTGGATTAAAAATCTTTTTTACTGTTTCTTTTATTCCTTCTACTATTTCTTTTTTAAATTCAACTATCGCTGGTTTAATTGTTGTTGGCATTATTGGTTCAACTATTTCTGAAAAAATTGCGCTTGGTAATTCTTTCTTTGCCTCTTCTTGTTTTGCAATATTTTTTGGTGTGGTTTTTTTAGTTGTATCTTTTTCAAATTCAAATAAATTTACTATTGTCTCTTTAAAATTTTCTATCATTTTTTCTGTATTAACTGGAAATGGTATGGCATAAACTTTAGGAACAAAAGAAAAATAAAAAAAGCCTGCAATTATTAAAATACAGACCATTTGTTTTTTAAAAAAATTTGAAAACAAAAAACCTTTCATATTTTTAAAAAATACAAAAAATTCTTTTTGATTTTTATTTTTTTCTCCTTTTGTTAAATCCATAATACAATAATTTTATAAATACGGATTTATTTTTAATATTTAACTAAATTTAGTTAAATAATACCCCTTATAAAAATTTTTGTCAATTAATTCATTGTTGTTTTATTTTTCCTTAACTTAGCCGAAAAAAGACTAATAAATTTAAAAAAATATTTTTATATTTATAAAAATAAAGAAATATAATATATTTTTTATTTATCCACATAGTTATCCACAGAATTACTCTGAGTTATCCACATTAATTTTAAAAAAATATATTTACCATTTTTCTTATTAATAATTTTAATTTATTGTTTTTTTTGGCACGGGAGCCAGGACTTGAACCTGGAACCTCTGGTTTTGGAGACCAGCGCTCTACCAATTGAGCTACACCCGCATATAAAAATCAAAAAAAATTAAAATTATTCAACCTTCAATTCATAAACTTTATTATCGGAAAGAATATAAAGTTTATTTTTTTCTTCATTAACAACAAAATTTTTCAACTGAATAAATTTTTCAGAAGTATATTGTTTTTGAACTTTACCTTGCTTGTCAAAAATTATTAATCTTTTAGTTGAAGGATCTAAAATATAAATATATTTAGAATTAAAACTTGTCCAAATTTTGGTTGGATTTTTTAAAGCCAATTCAAGATTTTTTAAAACAAATTCTTGTTTTTTACCTTGAATAAATTTTAAAACTTCTCCATTGGATTTTAAAACATAAATAGCGCCATCAATAGCCATTGAAACCCCTTCATTTAAATTAATTTGCTCATCTTTAAGCCAATTATTTTTTTCTCCAAAACCGGTTTGTGTTGGATAATATTTATAAATTTGATTGTTTTCCGAATCAAGTAAATAAATTTTTTGAGAATAAACAACAAAATCTTCAATTTTTTTAGTTTCAACTGGTAATTTAAGGTCTATTGATTCTAAATTTTTATTGAGAATATTAAATTTAATTATTTCATTAGCATTAGAAAATAAAATAGAATTTTTATCATATGATTTTGCATTCTCAAATGATTTATTCTCTTGTAAATCCTTAAAAATAGAAAAAATCTTTTTTTCTTTAAAATCAAATTTAAAAATTGAATTATCTTGATTGTAAAAATAAAGTTGCTGGTTTAAAAAAACTAAATTAAATTTCTCTTCGCTAAGAGACGAATTAGAACTTAAAAGATTTAAATCTGTTACCATTAAAGGATTTTCAATCACTGTAATATTTCTTAATTGATTGAGTTGAATCTCTGTTTCTTTTTGAATTTTTTGAAGTTTTGCTAAATTTTCAGGAGAATCTTTTGATATTTTTTCAGATAATTTTAAAATTTCTTCTAAAGTTTTTCCAGCCTTTTTTTTATCTTTATAAATTAAAGCAGCGCCAACAGCGTTTTGTTTACTTTCTATTTTTTCAAGCAATTGTTTATTCTCTTTAATTTGATTATCTTTAGTTTGTTTTCTAGCTAACCAAATGACGCTATAAACCAAAAACAAAGCCAAAATTAAAGCGGAAATAAATAATATTTTACTTAAAAAAGAGAATGATTTAAATTTATTTGTCCATTTTAATAAAAATGGACAACGAGTAATAAATGATAAATAATGCTTTTTTTCTTCCCCTGTTGGTTGGTAAATAGAAAGTTCTTTTTTTATTCCACATTTTTTTAAAATATTCCACGGCTTATCATAAAAAGAGTTAGGCATTAAAGAAATTTTTCCAACAGAATCTAATGCCACGCTAGAAGGCGAAGAATTTATTTTTTTGTGAAATTTTATTTGCCAATTAGAAAATAAACTTAACCATTTTTTTTGAATTTTTAATAAATTCGATAAAAATGAAGGCCTAAGAATTTTATCTGTTTTTTCTCTTTGATTAGCTAATTCAAATAAAGAATTATTCTTTTGAGCTAATTTTATTGTTTTAATTTCATTCTTTTTGTTTAAAAAACTATTTTTAATTATTACTCCGGCAAAAATATTTTTTGTTTTTAAATTACTTAAAAGATTTTGAAATTTTGAAATAGCCGAATTAACTTCCCAATCATTGATAATTCTTTTTATTTTTTCTGAAGCAATAAAATCAAAAATTCCAGAAGAAGTAAAAAAAATATTATCGTTAACGCTGATCGAACCGTTTGTAATTGAAGAAAATAATTTTAATGGGTTAAACGGAATATTGTTTGCTCTAACTTTTTCAATAATATCAATAATTCTATCTTCATTAATTAAAAAAGCTGAAAAAATCTCTCCAATTTGAGCAAAATAAATTGATTCATTTTTTACTATTGCCACAAGTATGTTTATTTTTTTAAACCAATTATTTTGGCTAATTCTTATAATTTTAGCAAATTCTTGATTAGCTTTTTGCAAAATCGTTTCAAAAATTTCTTCGATATTTAAATTTTCTTTATTTACATCCGAACGATAATAATTGACTTGCATCTCTTTAATCATTCGCTCAATAATTTCTTTTTGCGATGTTTTAGAAGAAAAATCAGAAAGAGCGACTAAAATTATCAATTGTCCCAGTTTTGCTTCTCGTTCATTTGAAGGTTCAACAATATAAACATTTCCCCATGTTTCAGTTAATTTTGGATTATTAATTAAAAAGCTAGCGATTTGAATATTATTTTTAGAAAACTTTTTTGAATTAAACATAAAAAAACAATTAACATAAAAATTAATTTATAATTCATCTTTATGCTCCTTGCTTTTATAAAATAAAAATAGTACTATAGAAATTAGAAATTTTAGATTAAAAAATTTGTTTTAATTATAAACCAAATTAAAATATCATGCAATTTTTATTTTTGAATTCTATAAATAATTCTTAATTTAGAATTCATATTCTATGCTTGAACAATTATTTGGTTCAAAAACTAGAGTTAAACTATTAAAATTGTTTTTAACACAATCTAATTTTTATTATATAAGAGAATTAGTTCGACTAACTAATAGTTATATTAATTCAACAAGAAGAGAGTTAAAAAATTTATTAAAAATAGGAATTATAAAAGAAAAAAATCAAAATAGAAAAAAATATTTTGCAATTAATAAAAATTTTATTCTTTATCCAGAGTTAAAAATTTTAATAACAAAATCAAGAATTCTTTTAAAGGATAAATTAAAAGAAAAATTAGAACGTTTGGGACAAATTCGCCTTTTAATTTTAACTGGTTTTTTTGTTGATTTACCTAGTCAAACCGATATTTTAATTGTTGGAAAATTAAATAGAAAAAAATTAAAACACATTATTGAATCTTTAGAAAAAGAGATAGAGCAAAAAATTAATTATACAATAATGAGTTTTCAAGAATTTCGTTATCGCTCTGATTTAACAGATAATTTTTTATATAATATCTTAGAAAATAAAAAAATTGTCCTTATAAATAAAATAAAAACATCAAAATATGAAAACAAATTAATTTAATCACCCCCTAATTTCTAATTGACCTAAACAATGACACAATTATCCAAATAAATAAATTCAAAATTTAAAACATTAAATTACAAAAATATTTAAAATTTTTTGGAAAAAAATAAAGCAATTGTGATTCAAGAGGGAGTAATTATTTAGATTAATTTATGCCATTGTAATATTTGGTTCTTTGCCATAAAACGGAATGGCAATTTTTTTTAATTTTGCTTTTTTAAATTTTTTATAACTTAATTCAATTAATTCTTTTGTATTTTTAAACTCATCTAATTTTATTCCAACAACGGAAATTTTTAAAGCAAAAGCCATTGTATTGGCAATAGTTACTCCAACTCGCAAAGCAGTAAATGGTCCCGGACCTGTTATTACTACCACCCCTCTCAAATTAGCTGGGGTTTTTTTATTTTTTTTAAATAATTTATCAATGGCTGGTAATAATTTTTCAGCCTGATGATAATTTCTTTTAAAGCTATATTTAGAAAATATAGAAAATGAATTATTTTTAAATTTAAAAATAATTAAAATTGTTTTATTTTTTTCCGCTGTATTGATTATTAGAAACATAAAAACAATTAACGATTAAAGTTGATAGTCAATAACATAAAAATTCATAACTCATTCATAGACTATAAAAAATTAGACTATAAAAAATGCGCGAATCTATTTTACTGCTCGACTGAAGTCAAAAAGACGAAAGTGAAAGCGAAACGCCTGCGGCATTTCTTTTAAAAAAGGTTCGCACATTTTTAATTATAGTCCGCTAAACAGGATTTTGCAAATTTTTGGAAGCGGACACAAAAAGAGGTTTGCTTCGCCGCGCCTGAAGGTGCGGCGCGCAAGAAATGAAGCCGTAAAATCAAAGGGCGAAACGAAATCAAAAGACGCAATTTTTTCGGAAATGAGACGGTTCGTCAAAACGAAATTTTGTATTTTAAATGGGAACAGTCCCTCCTTGAATTGTTATTTTTTTTTGGCTAAAAATAACTAAAATTAAACCATAAAATTACATTTGGCACGAATTTGATTAAAATTTATTTTTACATTTTAAAATATGTTTAGGTGTCTCATATTTGAGTATAACAAATCTATTATATCTAAATATTATATTTAATATAATATTTAGATATAATATTTCCCAACGTGTTAACACAGTGAAATAAGAAAAATAAGAGAGAAAAATAGAATGAGAGAAATAAGAGAAAATATATTTGAGTTTATGTTTAGACATCGTAAATCCAAATATAATATTTCCCAACGTGTTAACACAGTGAAATAAGAGAAAAATATATTTGAGTTTATGTTTAGACATCGTAAATCCAAATATTATATTTCCCAACGTGTTAACACAGTGGAATAAGAGAAATAAGAGAAATAAATAGAATGAGAGAAATAAGAGAAAAAAATAGAATGAGAGAAATAAGAGAAAATATATTTGAGTTTATGTTTAGACATCGTAAATCCAAATATTATATTTCCCAACGTGTTAACACAGTGAAATAAGAGAAAAATATATTTGAGTTTATTGCGATACCCAAACATTTATATTTTCTTTTTTTTAAATTTACGATACTCAAACATTTATTTATTCTTTTTTCCTTTTCTTAAAATTCAACTTCTAAATATTAATTTTTATTTTAATCTTTCTATTTTCCCATCTTCACAGTGTTAACACGTTGAGATTAAAAATAAAAAGGTGACAGTCGCCTTTTTATTTTATTATGTCTTTTATAACTAAGCGACTCGGTATACTGAGCAATTATTTTTTTCTAAAAATTTTGGTGATTTTTGATGCAAGTCCACCCGAAGAGCAAGCGAGTAAAAATGAAGGCGGCTGCGACAAAGGAAAAGGGTTTTGAGGAAAAGGAATCGCCGCAGTTGCCAACGCGCCGCTAATTTTCAGGAATTT
>JAGVFS010000026.1 GCA_020057535.1 Patescibacteria group bacterium | reverse complement strand
TTTTTTTATTTTTATTGCATTTGCGCGATTTCATTATTTAATTGCGCGATTTGTTTTTCTAATTTTTCTAAATCTAATTTTGCAGTTCCATTTTCTTGTCCCATTTTTATATAAAGCAAAAGTACACTTACTGTCCAAAGCGGCAAAGCGCCTATAATTGGTATTGCTTCGGCTATTGATGTACACACACTTGTCATTCTAATTGTTTTTACTTGTTGAATACTGCCTTTGCAGCCAAAAAATAAAACAGCTCCAAATCCTAAATCTATTATCCAATCCAACCAAGAAAATAATTCTATAGAAAAAATATCTAATAAATCTTTAAATCCAGCAAACATTAAGGCTAGAGTAAAAAATGTTATACTAAAATTACCTATTTTTTTTCTTAATTCAAAAGCCTTTGCTTGATATTTTTTTAAAGCGTCTAATTTAGATGAAAAATTAACTTTATTTCTAGCTTCTCTCATTGTATTTTCATATTCTTCATATTCATCGTATTCTTCATTTTTTTCATCATCTCTATAAGTTATTGACATAAAAAAATGTAAAATGCAAAATTAAACAATAATAACAGTTTAAAATATAAATTAAAGAAAAAAATAAAGAATTTAATTTTGAATTTTGTTATTGATAAATTGATTAAAAATTGAAAATTATGATTATTGACTATATTTTATTTTAATGTTTTAGTGTTTTTTTCAACAGCTTGTTTCATTTTTTCTTTTAATTCTTTTATTTGTTCTGGAGATAATTTTTGTTCTTCCACTTTTTTATTTTCTTTTTCTACGGTTGTTTCAATATTTGAAATCCCCTGCTGAACATTTTTTAAAGATTTTTTTAATTCTTCTAAATCTTTTTTAAATTGTAAATCTTTAGGACTCAATTCTTTTTTTTGTTGTAATTGTATTTTTAATGTATTAAAATTTTTTTTTAAAAAAAATCCCCATATAATCATAATTATAATTGTAATTACTAAAACACTAAACCATAACATCATTTTCTTTTTATCGTTTGAGAGAGGCATAAATATAATTTTATTTTTAATTATTTTAATTACTCTAAATAAATTTTTTTCAAAAACTAAAAATTAAAAACACAAAAAATAAAAAGCAACAATTTAAAATTTAAAATAAATTTAATTTGAATTTTACATTTTAAATTGCTTATTTTAAATTTTTAGTTTTACATTTTGCATTTTTGTTAGAGAATATTGCGACATTGTTTAGAGGCAATTATGTTAATTAGGTTAATTTGTTTTATTGTTTTAATGTCTTTTTTTATGTTTTTATGTTCTGGTATTTATTCCCTATTTCCACCACCCTCATCTCTTATTTATTTTCCATTTCTATCATTTTCATCTCCATTTGGCTAATTAAATCTTTTTTAGAAATTTTAAATTTATTAATTAATTCTGTTTTTTTAACGCCCATTTCCAAATAAAATTTATCTATTCCGTCAAGATTTTTTTTTAATTCTGGAATTTTATAATGCATTGGAATAACAATTTTAGGCTCAATTTGATTAATTATTTGTTTAGCTTCTTTGGCGTCAATTGTAAAAATTCCACCAACTGGGATTAAAAGAATATCCACTTTTTCTATTTTTTCTAGTTGTTCATCAGATAAAATGTGACCCAAGTCCCCAAGATGCGCAATAGTTATTTCATTTATTTTAATTAAATAAACAGTATTAAGTCCTTTTTGTTTTCCTTGTTCTTTGTCGTGGAAACAAGGAATTCCATAAATAAAAATATTTTTAATTTCATACTCTCCAGGAGAAGAAATAATAAAAGGCGCCTTTTCTTCAACGCCTAAAACAACGTCAATGTTGTTATGATTACAATGATCATGACTTACTGTAACAATATCCGCTTTTAGTCCATATAACGGTTTTAATCCAAGTTCAGAATTATAAGGATCGGTAATTAAAATTATATTTTTGTCTTGTATTTTAAAACAAGATTGTCCAAACCATGTTATTTCCATAATAATAAAAATTAGAAGTTAGAGATTGGAAGTTGAAATTATTTTACAAAATTTAATTGAAAAAAGCAATGATTTATGATATTATATAAAAAAATAATAAATATTTAAATAAAAGAAACGAGTAGAGAGTACCACCTCTCTAATTAAGAATTATTTTTTAAAGAGGAATTATACATGCCCCCTTATCATATGGGTTATTAATTATTTTTAATTTTTGAATTTTTAATTTTAAATTTTTTTATGTCTTATCTTCATCAAAAAATAGAAAAAAAATGGCAGAAAATTTGGGAAAAAAATCAATCTCATAAAACAAGAAACGTTTTTAAAAAAAGAAAATTTTATTGTTTGGATATGTTTCCTTATCCTTCTGGAGAAGGATTACACGTGGGCCATATGAGAGGATATTCTTATTCAGACGCTATAGCTCGAAAGAAAAAAATGGAAGGTTATAATGTTCTACATCCAATGGGATGGGACGCTTTTGGCTTGCCAGCTGAAAATTTTGCTCTTAAACACACGATTCATCCAGCTAAAAGTACTAAAAAAAATATAGAAAATATAAAAAAACAACTTAAAGCCGCGGGATTTATGTATGATTGGGATCGAGAAATTAATTCTTCTTCTTCAGAATATTATAAATGGACGCAATGGCTTTTTTTAGAATTTTATAAAAAAGGATTGGCTTATCAAAAAGAAGCGCCAATAAATTTTTGTACTTCTTGCAAAGCCAGTCTAGCTAATGAAGAAGTGATAGAAGGGAAATGTGAAAGATGTGGAACATTAACTATTAAAAAAAATTTAAAACAATGGTTTTTTAAAATTACCAAATATGCCGATCAATTAGTTGACGATTTGGAAAATTTAGATTGGCCGGAAAAAGTTAAAACAATGCAAAAAAATTGGATTGGAAGAAGTTATGGAACAGAATTTTTTATGCAAGTTTTACATGGAGAAAAAGGGGCAATGAAACCGGAAAAAATTGATAAATTTACCTGTCAATGGTTAGGTATTAATTTAGATGAAGAATTAGTAAAAATAAAAATTTTTACAACAAGAATTGATACAGTGTTTGGAATGACTTATGCTGTTTTAGCGCCTGAACATCCTTTAATCCCTTATTTAACGACTGAAAAATATAAAAAGGATGTGGAAAAATATATAGAAAAAATAAGAGATATTTCAGAAATTGAAAGAATGTCTCAAGAAAAAGAAAAAACTGGAGTTTTTACCGGTTCTTACGCGATTAATCCTCTTAATGGAAATAAAATTCCAATTTGGATCGCTGACTATGTTTTACTTGAATACGGAACAGGAGCAATTATGGCCGTGCCAGCTCATGATGAAAGAGATTTTGTTTTTGCCGAAAAATATGGCTTAGAGATTATTGAAGTAATAAAATTAGAAAATGGAAAATCTTCTATTGAAAATGGAGCTTTTATTGAAGATGGAATTTTAATTGGTTCGGGAGAGTTTGATCAATTATCTTCTGAAGTGGCTCGAGAAAAAATTACTCAATGGTTAGAAAATCAAGGATTGGGCTATGGAATTAAAAAATATAAATTAAGAGATTGGTTAATTTCCAGACAAAGATATTGGGGAGCGCCAATTCCAATAATTTATTGCAATCAATGTGGAGAAATTCCAGCGCCAGAAGAAGATTTGCCAATTAAACTTCCAGAAAATATTCAAAATTTTAATCCAACATCGGATGGTAAATCTCCTTTGGCTAATATTGACGAATTTATTGGAACTAAATGTCCTAGTTGTGGAGGGTACGCAAAAAGAGAGACCGATACCATTTCTCAATGGGTTTGTTCTTCTTGGTATTTTACTAGATATATTGATTCTAAAAATTCAAAAGAAATTTTTAATAAAAAAAAGGTAAAACATTGGTTACCAGTTGATTTATATATTGGCGGAGTGGAACACGCGATCTTGCATTTACTTTACGCGCGATTTTTTACCAAGGTCATGCTTGATTTAAATTTAACAGAATTTAGCGAGCCATTTATTCATCTTTTTAATCAAGGAATGGTTTATTACAAAGGAATGAAAATGAGCAAATCAAAAGGAAACGTTGTTAATCCTGATGAATTTTTTGAAAAATACGGAGCTGATTCAATGCGAATTTACAGTCTTTTTATGGGACCAGCTGAACAAGATGTGGAATGGAACGATCAAGGGGTAATTGGGGTTTACAGATTTTTACAAAAGATTTGGAATATTGTTAAAAAACATCAATCAACAGTAGAACAACCTTTAGATAATATTAAAAAAATGGAGCAATTGAAACATTCAAAAAAATTAGAACAATTAATGCACAAAACAATTAAAAAAGTCTCTGACGATATTGATAATTTTAAATTTAATACTGTTATTAGTTGTTTGATGGAATACGTAAATAAAATTCAGAATTCAGAATTTAGAATTCAGAAGTTAGAAATTGAAATATTAATAAAACTTTTGGCGCCGATTGCTCCGCATATTTGTGAGGAATTGTGGCATCAATTACATCCGGAAATTTCCGAAAAAGAAAGTATTTTTAATCAACCTTGGCCAAAATATGATCCAGATTTAATTATTGAAGAAAAATTTGAATTAGTTATTCAAATTAATGGGAAGATGAGACATAGTATAGAAACAGAAAAAAATATTTCTGAAATTGAAGCAAAAGAATTAGTTTTAAAGAATGAAAAAATAAAAAAATGGATTTTAGATGAAACGCAAATTAAAAAAATAATTTTTATTCCCGGAAGATTAATTAATATTGTTATATAAAAATATAATAGCGCGATTTATATTCTTCTTCTTTATAAGAAGAATGAGTTTATATCTACTTTTGTTTTGTTTATAAAGACCCTCCTCAATAAAGAAATACCCTTACGAATTATTATTATTTGCTAGCTTATACGGTTGATTTGTAAACCATGTTTGGTAATTTTTCCAAAAATTATAATTTCCATTATAAACATGCGGGGTATAACGATAAAGGCAAGCAGTTGCTCGATTAGAAAGAGTCACTTCGGTTGATTCTTTGTTTCCATTAGAAAGAATAATTTTATCACCAACTTTAGAAGTGTTTGGACCTAAACCGTTAATAAAATTTTTTTGAAAATTCCAAGAAGCGTAAGCAATTTGATTACCAATGCCGCCTTTGTCTGCTTCTGATTTTGCTTGATCAAAATTATAAGTACAAGCCGCCATACTATTATTATATCCATAACCCAAAAGCCAAGCATGACGAGTCATATTTGGTATATTTTCTAAATTTATGGCGCTAGATTCTTTTTGAATAGTTGTTAAAATAACTTGTGGATTAATTTGATGTTCTTGAGCTTCCGCAAAAATTGCTTCGGAAATTTTTTTTCCGGCGTTTTTTTGAGAAATTTTTACTGAACTTTTTCCGCCATTGTAACAAAAAGAAACTTCTTCTTCTGCGGGAATAACATAATTTGCCAAATAACTTTTATTTGTTTCCAAAAAATTTTGGATTTCAGCGAGAGTCATTGAATTATAATTTGTAAAATCAGAATCGGAAATTAATTCGTTTGGATTAAAATCAGTGGTTTTTTTAAAATAATTTAAAAAATATTTCTCTAGCGTTTCATTAATAATTAAAAGTTGTTCTGTTTCTTGAGCATAATTTATTTCTAATATCCCTTGAAATTTATTAGTATTAATACCTTCGCCATCTTTAGCTAATTGATAAGAACTGTCATAATTTTTAATTTCTAAAATTCCCTCCGATCCTTTGCTTGGATAAAATTTTAAAAAAGAATCTGTGCTTAAAATTCTTTGTTCATTAATGTTTAAAAAATATCTTTTAGTTTTGAAATTAAATTCAACTTCGCTTTCGCTTCCAGCCGGTCGACTAATTAATAAAAATCCATTTTTGTTTTTAATCTCGTATTCTTCATTTGAAGCTATTTTAATTTTTTGTTTTATTCCATCTTCTATTGGTTTAGTTTTATAAAATAAATTATATCGTTTAGATTCTTCTTTTGGCTTAGGAATTCCTTTGACGTTAATGGAAATTATTATTACCTCTTTCCCCTCAACTAAAGTTAAATCATTGGCGACTAATCTAAATTTTTCTATATATTTTTTTGTTTTAAAAATATTGGGAGCGCGAAGAGTAAATTTAAAAGAGGCAATTTCTCCCGGTTTAACTTTTTTTTCTTGCATTTTCGCCGCTTGAAAAGAATATGGCCAAGAAGAATGATAAAAAGCGCTTTCTCTTTCGCTTGGATCTGTTGTGTTTAAAGCAAGATAATTAGCCCCATTATTATACCAAGTGGCTGTTCCAGTATTTTTAAATTTAACTTCAAAGAAAATTTCTTTATTCGCTTCAATTTCTTTAGTAGAAAAATTTTGTTTTACTATTATAGCCTGATAAGCGGGTTTTGTGGCCGCAAAAGAAAAAATAGGAAATAAAAAAATACCGACTAAAAATAAAATA
>JAGVFS010000057.1 GCA_020057535.1 Patescibacteria group bacterium | reverse complement strand
GCTTAAATCTAATATTTTGTTTTCTTTTTTTAACATAAATATAGATAACAAATTAAAAAAATTTTACAAAATCTATAATTTACACTAATTTAATTTTTAATAAATTTTTAATAATTTATTATTAAAGAAACGATTAATAAATTCAAAATTTAAAATTAACTTCCACTCAAAGCCTAGTCGCTCTTCTAAATAAAGTTATTAAAAATTTAAAATTAAATCATATTTTTATCGCTTGAATTTTAAATATTTGTCATTATTTTATTACATTTTTTCTATTTCTTCAATGCCTAATAAATTTAGGCCCTTTTTTAAAACAATTGCCACCGATTGAATAAGGGCTAAACGAGCTGTCTGTATTTCTTTAGATTTGGCTTTAAGAATTGAATATTGATGATAAAATTTATTAAAACTTGAAGCTAATTTCAAAAGATATTCAGACAGAATCGCCGGATTATAATCTTGAGCCGCCCTTTTTATTGTATCAGAAAATTCAAAAATCCGCTTCCCTAATTCCCATTCTTCCTCCTCTTTTAAACAAGAAAAATCCGTAGCGCTATAAGTTATTTCATGTTGGATTTTTCTTAAAATACTTTGAATTCTTGCGTAGGTGTATTGCAAATACGGACCAGTCGCCCCTTCAAACGAAAGTGATTTTCGCGGATCAAAATAAATTGCTTGTTTTGGATTTACTTTTAATAAATGAAATTTAATAGCGGCTAAACTAATTTTTTTTGCTCTTTGCTCTAATTCTTTAAAAGAAATATTCTGATCTCTTTTTTGAATTTCTTCTTGGGCCATTTTTTCCATTTCATCTAATAAATTATCAGAATCAACCACTTTGCCTTCGCGCGATTTCATTTTTCCTTCTGGTAAATTAACCATTTCATGAATTAAATGAACGCATTTTTTTGCCCATTTAAAATTTAACAATTCTAAAATTTTAAATAAAACTTGAAAATGATAAATTTGTTCAACTCCAGTAAGAATAATTGATTGATTAAATTTAAATTGATCAAATTTTAACTTAGCCACGCCAATATCTTGTGTAACATAAACGCTTGTTCCATCTGAGCGCAATAAAACCTTTTTATCTAAACCATATTGAGTTAAATCAATTTCTATTGCGCCGTCTTTTCTTTGATAACAAATCCCCTTTTTTAAGGCTTTTAAAATAATTTCACGTCCAATTTTATAAGTTTGACTTTCAAAATACCATTTATTAAATTTTATTCCAATTCGCTGATAAGTTTTTTTTAATCCATCTAAAGCCCATTGATTCATTTTTTTCCATAATTTCATAACTTCCTCATCGCCTTGTTCCCATTTTTTAAGCATTTCAGAAGCTTCTTTATAAAAATTTGTTTCTGTAATTTTTTCTATTTTTTTTGCCTCTTGTTCTTTTTTTACCTCCTTGTCAAAAAGCGTGTAAAAATTTCCAACAAAATGATCGCCTTTTATTTTTTCACTTTCTGGCGTTTTATTTTCTCCCCATTTTTGATAAGCTAACATTGCCTTACAAATATGAATACCCCGATCATTAATTAAATTAATCTTAATTACTTTATAATCAATTTCTTCTAAAAGATTAGCCAAAGACATTCCTAAAATACTGCTTCGAAAATGTCCCAAATGCAAAGGTTTATTTGTGTTTGGAGAAGAAAATTCAATCAATATTTGCGATTTAAATAAAGACGTAATGCATCGCGCTCTTGCTTTCTTTTGTTTTTGTTTTAAAATCACGAAACATATATTTTTAAAAAATTCTTTTCTCTGAATAAAAAAATTCAAATATGGACCAATATTTTTTGTTTCTCTGATTATTTTATCAGATTTAATTTCTTGCGCTAAAATTTCGGCAATTTCTTTTGGAGATTTTTTTGCTTCATTTGTTAATAAAAAACAAGAAAAACAAAAATCTCCCATTTTCGCGTCTGGCGGTTGTTCAATTATTATTTCTTGTTTAATTTTAATTCCAAACTTTTTTAAAATAGCTTTTTTAATTTGATTTTGAATATAAAAAATCATATTTTATTTTAAATCTTTTTTCCAATATATTCCGCCATTTCTACAAATCTACAAGCATAACCCCATTCATTGTCATACCACGCAACAACTTTAATTAAATCATCTTTAACCATTAGTAACGACAAATCCACAACGGAAGAATGTGGATTTTTTTTATAGTCTATTGAAACCAAAGGTTCATTAGAAATAGCAAGAATATTTTTCATCTTTCCTTCAATCACTTTTTTAAACGCTTCTGTTACTTCTATCTCATTTGTTTTTTTTGACACATTGCAAATAAAATCAACAACAGAAACAATTGAAGTTGGAACGCGCATCGCAATTCCGTCAATTTTACCTTCTAATTCTGGAATTATTTTTATTACCGTTTTAGCGGCGCCTGAACTTGTGGGAATAATCGACATTGCCGCAGCTCGAGCTCGACGCAAATCTTCATGTGGTAAATCCAAAATTCGCTGATCATTTGTATAAGAATGAACAGTGGTCATAAATCCATTTTTAATTTCAAAATTATCATGCAAAACCTTAACAATTGGCGCTAAACAATTTGTTGTGCAAGATGCATTAGAAATAATATGATTCGTTTTTGAATTATATTTTTCTTCATTCACTCCTAAAACAAATGTTAACACTTCTGGATTTTTTGAAGGAGCGCTAATAATCACTTTTTTTGCCCCTGCCTTTAAATGTTTTTCAGCTCCTTCTTTGTCTGTAAAAAATCCTGTACATTCTAAAACGACATCAATCTCTAATTTTCTCCATGGTAATTTTTCTGGATCTTTTTCGGCAAAAATAAAAATTTTTTTATTGTCTACAATTAAATTCCCCACACTTCCATCTTTAATTAATTCTTGATAATCAACATTTTTCTCATAAATTCCATAAATCGAATCATACTTTAAAAGATGAGCTAATGTTTTCACATCAGTCAAATCATTAATCGCGACTATTTCTAATTCTGGATGAGATAAAATAATTTTCAAACTTGGTCGACCAATTCGACCAAAACCATTAATCGCAATTCGTATTTTTTTTACCCTTTTAGATATTTTTAATTTTGACGATGTTTGTGTATTCATAAAAATATTAAAACCTCCCATTTTAATAATTGCTAATTATCTAACGGGATAAATAAAAGGAATTTATTCATTGTTATTTTACGTTTTGAGCTTATAATTTATATCTCACAAATTCAGCTATTTGGATATTTTCGCCTAATTTAGAAATAGTTTGTTTAATTAATTCTTCAATTGTTATTTTTTCTTCTTTAAAAAAAACTTGTTTTGTTAAACAAATTTCGCTATGCATTTTTTGCAATTTTCCTTCTAAAATTTTTTCTATAATTGCTTCGGGCTTCCCTTCTCTTTTTAATTGTTCTCTAAAAATCTCTCTTTCTTTATCTTTAATTTCTTCGGGAACATCTTCGGGTCTTAAATATTGAGGATCAGACGCAGCTATTTGCACCGCTATATCGTGAACTAAATTTTTAAATTCTTCATTCCGCGCGACAAAATCCGTCTCGCAATTTACTTTAACTAAAACCCCAATTCTTCCGCCTGGATGAATATAAGAATCAATCAAACCCTCTTTAGTTTCTCTTTCGGCTTTTTTAGCCGCTTTTATTGTCCCGGCTTTTCTTAAAAACTCAATAGCTTTTTCTATATCTCCTTTGCTTTCTTCTAAGGCTTTTTTACAATCTAATATTCCAAGTCCGGTTCTCTCTCTAAGTTGTTTAATTAAAAAAAACATAAAAAAATAGTTTATAGTTTTAGCTAATAGCTAAAAGAAAAAAATAAAATGTAAAATTTAAGAAAAATGTTTGAATAAATTTTTAATTCTAATTTACTCTAAATTAACCCCGATTAATTTAAATAAATTTTAAATAAAAAATCTAAATCCCAAATTTTAAATCAAAATAAATTATACTTTTATTTTTAAATTTTGAGTTAAAATTTTATTTGTAATTTAGATTTTGATATTTGAATTTAATTATTTAGATTAACACTGTTAAATAATTTTATTTTCAATAAAATTCCCCACTTTGCGAGATTCAACAGGATCAATTAAAAATTAGGGAAAATAATTAAGTTAATTCGTTTTATTATTTTATATCTCTTTGTGTTTTCCCTTCTTTAATCGCTTCTACCACTAAATTAACAATCATTTTAATTGATTTGACTCCGTCATCATTAGCTGGAATTGGATAGGTTACATTTTGCGGTTTACTATTAGTATCAATCATCGCAATAATAGGAACCTTTTTTTTAACAGCTTCTTTTACCGCTGTTTCTTCTTCGTTAAGTCCAACAATAAAAAGCGCTTCTGGAAGTTTATTTAATTCTCTTAATCCTTCAAATAATTTTTTTAATTTTTCAATTTCTTTTCCAAATTTTGATTGCTCTTTTTTTGTATATTTTTTAAACTCTCCTTTTTCTTTTTCTTCTTCCATTTTTTTCATTTTTTTCACATTTTTAACAATCGTAGATAAATTAGTGAAAGTCCCCCCTAGCCATCTTTCTGTTATGTACGGCATATTAACTTCTTGTGCCGCCTTTTTAACAATATCTTTGGCTTGTTTTTTGCTTCCTAAAAAAAGAATTATTTCATTTCTTTTTGCGACTTCTTTTATAAAATCCAAAGCCTCTTTTAATTTTTCAACAGTTTTTTCTAAATTAATAATATGTATTCCATTACGAATTCCAAAAATATAAGGTTTTGTTTTTGGATATCTTTTAGAAGTTTGATGTCCAAAGTGAACACCAGCTTCTAATAATTCTAATAGTGTTGGTATTTTCATAAAAAAAGAAATTATAAATTTTAAATTAAATTTGTAATTTAAATTCCTTCATATTCTCTCATGGTTAATTGAGATTCAATTTGTTTTATTGTCTCAAGAACAACACTAACGACAATTAACAAACCAGCCCCTCCAATAACCATAGTTTTGATGCCAAAAATAGGTCCGGTGATTAAAGGTAAAATAGCGATAATTCCCAAAGACGTGGCTCCAGCTAACATAATTCTTTTTGAAACATCGCTTATATATTGAGATGTTTGCTTGCCTGGTCTAATTCCTAAAATAAATCCTCCTTGTTTTTGAAGATTTTCAGCTATTTTAGTGGGATGAAAAACAACGGCAGTATAAAAATATGTAAAAGCGACAACTAAAATAAAATACACTATGCCATAAAAAAAATGATTTGGTTGAAAAATGGTATAAACAAACTCAGCTGGAGCTTGTAACCATTGAATTTGGAATTTCCTTAAAAATTCCGCGACTATTGGTGGAAATAAAACAATAGAAATAGCAAAAATAATCGGAATCATTCCAGCTTGATTAACTCGCAATGGCAAATAAGTACTCATTCCTCCGTACATTTTATTACCTCTTATTCTACGAGCATAAGAAATTGGAATATTTCTTTGCCCTTCAGTAATAATTACCACCCCTGCCACGGTAATTAACCCTAAAATAACAAAAATTATTAAATTAATAAATTGAGTTGAATTAAAACTAATAAAAGTTTGCTGTAACACTGAAGGCAAACCAGAAACAATTCCAGCAAAAATTATCAAAGATATCCCGTTACCTATTTTTTTCTCTGAAATTAATTCACCTAACCATATTAAAAATATACAACCCGCGGTCATTGTAATAATTGTTGAACTTAATTGCCAAATACTTAAATTAGCAATAATATTTTTTCCTGAATGTGAAAGCAAAATTATCATTCCATAAGATTGAAAAACAGCCATTGGAACAGCTAAAAACCGAGTGTATTGATTGATTTTACGATATCCAGCTTCGCCTTCTTTAGCTAATTCTTCTAAACTAGGAACAATCATTGTCAAAAGTTGAATAATAATTGAAGCTGTAATATAAGGTCCAACGCCCAAAGCGACTAAAGAAAAATTTTCCATTCCACCCCCAGTTAAAAGATTCACAAAACCTAAAATTTCATTTTGCATAAAAAATTTTTTTAAATTTTCCAAATCTACCCCTGGTAAAGGAATGTGAGCCGCTATTCTGAAAATAATCAACATTGATATCACAAAAAAAATACTTTTCCGCAAATCACGAATTTTAAAAATTTGAATTAATTTTTGTAAAATTTTTGAGAACATAAAAAACAAAAATTTAAAAAAAATTTTGCATTTCTAATTTTTTAATTAAATTTATTTAAATAAAATTTTTATCCTTAATGTTAGTAAACTAATTTACTTCACTTTTCCTCCAGCTTTTTCTATTTTTTCTTGAGCTGTTTTTGAAACCGCGCAATTTTCAATAATTAATTTCTTTTTAAGCTCACCATCACCTAAAATTTTCACTCCATTTTTGATTTTATCAATCAAACCTTTTTTAAATAAAATCTCCGGGGTAATTTTATCATTATCTTTAAATTTTTCATCTAATTTTATAATATTAATAATTTCTGGCTTAATGCGCATACTTTTAAAACCTCTTTTTTTAGGAATACTTTGAATCATCTTTTTTAATCCTTTTAATTGAAGTCCTTTTTTACCCCCAGAACGAGCTTTTTGTCCCTTCATTCCTCGACCACTATAAGCTCCACGTTTACCCCCTCGACCAACGCGTTTTCCTTTTTTTCTTGATCCTTTAGCTGATTTTAAATTGTGAAGATTTAACATAAAATTTTAATTAAATTTAAAATCTAAAATTTCTTTAATGCATTTATTGTCGCTTTAGCATTATTAATTTTATTATTAGAACCAAAAATTTTACTAGTAATGTTTTTTATTCCGGCTAATTCTAAAATTATTCTCACAGCACTTCCAGCTTTAAGTCCAGTACCTTTTTTAGCAGGTTTTAACAAAATTTTTGCTGCTCCAAATTTTTCTTTAATTTCATAAGGAATACTTTCTTCTTTAGTAATAAGCACATTTATTATATTTTTTTTTGCCGCTGTTACTGCTTTATTTACCGCTATTGCTACATCAATCCCTTTAGCAAGCCCAATCCCACATTTTCCTTTTAAATCTCCAATGGCAACACAAACTCGAAAATTTAATTGTTTTCCGCCAGCTGATACCCTTGTTACTCGAGTTAAATCAACTATTTTTTGTTCAAATTCTTTTTCTTCTTTGTCTATTTTTTTTATATTTTTTCTTTGCATAGATTAAATCTAATAGATAAATTTATACATTATTGTATATTACATATACTACATTGTAGTAATAATATTTTTATTTTCTTTTAAAGAGATATTTTATAATATAATAATTTTAATCTTTTTTTGTAATTCATAATTTAAAACTTTAACCCCCCATCTCTTGCCCCATCAGCAACCGCTTTAACTCGACCGTGATATTTATATCCACCTCGATCAAAAACCACTTGTTCTATTTTCTTTTTTAACGTTTTTTGAGCAATTAATTTTCCAACTTCATATGCCTTCGTTATTTTTCCACCTAATCCATCTTTTATATTTTTCTTTTTTTTATCTTGAATTTTATCTTCTTTTTGTAATTTTTGATTTTTGATAATTTCCCATGTATTGGCCGCTATTAATGTATTTCCATTCACATCATCAATTAATTGAGCATAAATTTGTTTATTACTTCGAAAAACAGAAAGACGTGGCTTTTCGGTTGTGCCTTTTATCTTAGCGCGAACTCGTTGATGTCGTCTATTTTTTTTCTCTTGTTTTATTTTTTGTTGATTTTGCATAAAATACAAATTAAAAAAATGAATCATAAATTACAAGTAACAAACTATGAATTAAAATTATAAATTTTAATAGCCTTATTAAAAAATTTATTTCTCTTGATTTATAATTTATAATTCATCTTTTTACTTCCCTGTTGCTTTGGCCGCTTTTCCAGCTTTCCTTTTAATTACTTCGTCTAAATATTTTATTCCTTTGCCTTTGTAAGGTTCTGGTTTTTTAATTTTACGAATTTTAGCGGCTGTTTCTCCGACTAATTGTTTATCAATTCCAGAAATCGTAATTATATTTTTTTCTATTTTTATATTAATATTTTTTGGAATATTAAAATTTACTTGATGTGAAAATCCAACATTTAAAATTAATTTATCTCCAGAAACTTCCGCTTTATATCCTAAACCATTAATTTCTAATTTTTTTTCAAATCCTTTAGTTACACCTTCTATCATATTACTAATTAATCTTTGAAACAAGCCCCATAAAGCTCGTTGTTTTTTATCCTTTGGTTTTTGAACACTAATTAATAATTCTTTGTCTTTTTGTTCAATTTTAACATTAGGATGAATCTTTTGAACTAATTCGCCTTTTATTCCTTTAATAATAATATTTTGATTTTCTGTTTTAATATTCACACCTTCTAGAATATTAATTGGTTGTTTGCCGACTCTAGACATAAAAAATTAATTAACAAAATACAATTAACAATAAAAAATTAACAAACCTCACACATAACTTCTCCTCCTAATTTTTTTCTCCTTGCTTCTTTATTGGTCATTAGTCCTTGTGAAGTGGAAATAATAGCTATTCCAAAATTATCTAAAACCCAAGGTAAATTATCTTTAGTCGTATAAATACGACACCCTGGCTTGCTAATTCTTTTTAATATTTTAATTATAGAATTACCATCTTTATTATATTTTAAATTAATTTTAAGTTGATCAAAATTGGTTTTAATTTTTTTTCTTTGTTTTTTCTCTTTCTCATCTATTCCGAAAAGTAAATTAGTTTTTTCTACGCTGTTTATTAATTTTTCTTGTTCTAAAATTTTAGCAATATTAAATTTAACCTTAGAAAAAGGCATTAATATCTCTTCTTTTTTTACAGCTAAAGCGTTACGAATTCTAGTCAACATGTCTGCGATTGGATCAGTCATAAAAAAAAATAAAAAATTAAAATAACAATACAAAAATAAAAAAAATAAATATAATTTTAATTTCTAATTGACCCTCAAATAAATTCTCCTCAAAAAAAACTAAAAATTAAAAACACAAAAAATAAAAAGAAATAATTTAAAATTTAAAATTTAAAATAAATTTAATTTGAATTTTACATTTTGAATTGCTTATTTTAATTTTAGTTTTATATTTTTTTATTAGAAAAGACATTACAACTTATTTATTGAGCAAATTAGATCAAATTGGGTCAATTTATTTTAGTGTTTTAATGTTTTTACATCTTTACCAACTAGATTTTTTAATTCCTGGTATTTCTCCTTTATTAGCTAATTCGCGAAAACAAATTCTGCATAAATCAAATTTTCTCATATATCCGTGTTTTCTTCCACAACGCCAACAACGCCGTACTTTTCTTGTAGAATACTTTGGTTTAATTAATGATCTTTTTGATTTTATAATTTGAGCTTCTGTGGCCATAAATATAAATTATGAACTAAACTTTGGCAAAAATTCTAAACAATATTATAAAATTCTTTATTTTAGCCAAAATAATTTTTTTATTTAAAAAATAAAATGGCTTATTTAAGAGAAATTAAT
>JAGVFS010000058.1 GCA_020057535.1 Patescibacteria group bacterium | reverse complement strand
TTATTTAACTCTGAAAATAAATATAATATTAATTAATATTTAGTTTTAAAAAATCAAAATTATAAATCTAAATTAAAGAAAAAATAGTATTAAATAAACATTTAAACAAAAAAAATAAAAATAAACAACATAAAATTCAAAATATTTATTTTTGTCTATTTTAAATTCTGAATTGTTGTTTTACATTTTGCATTTTTAGTTTTCAATTTATTTTTTTATTTTAATGTTTTTTGTATTTTTAATTTTTATTATGCCTCTAACTAAAAAACAATTTAAATATGCCTATTGGATTTCAACTCACAAAAAAAAAATTAAATTAGGCATTATAATTGGATTAATTATTTTAAATATATTTTTAATAAGTATATTAATTTTTAAAACTACTTTTTATTTTAAAGATCAAAAAAATTATCAAATAATGATAGATTCTTTAAATAAAAATTTAATTGATTACGAACTTTTTAGAGAAAAAAATAAACCAAAAGATCTTGTAATTTTACTAACCAATAGAGTTAAATCTGAAAAACAAAAATACGACGTAATATCACAAATAGAAAATCTAAATTCTCAATGGGCGGCTCAATACAATTATCAATTTATTTTAAATGGACAAAAAGGTAAAATAAAAACAAATTTTATTTTGCCAAACGAACAAAAATTTTTAATGGATTTTAATTTTGAAACTCTAACAAAAAATCCAATTGTTGAATTAAATATTATAAACATTCAATGGAAAAGAATAAAAAATTTATCTAAAATTCCTAAAACACAATTTGAAACTAAAAATATAAAATATTTTCCAATTGGATCTTATGTTGCTCCAGACAAAAAAATAAGCGTTAATCAAGTTAATTTTGAAATTATTAATAATAGTTTTTATGATTTTTGGGAAAGCGCTTTTAAAGTTATTCTTTATCACGAAAAAAATATTGTTGGCATAAATATAATTCCTGTTAAACAATTTTTATCCAAGGAAAAAAAATTTTTATCAACAAGTTGGGTAAATTTCTTGCCTTATGTGACAAAAGTTTTTATCGAACCCGAGGTAAATATTTTAAATTCTAAAAATTTAATGCCAGTGAAATAGAAACTTCTAATATTTATGTTGCCTACCAACTAAATAATCTATAATTAAAGATTTTTATCTACTAATCGACAAACTAATTTAGTTAATAGACTTTGAAAAAGTTTATTAATTTTTTTTGGCTAAAATAAAAAATTTTATAAAATTGTTCAAAATTTTTACCAAAATTTTATTTTAAACTTAATTATTTTTTAATTCTATCAAAGTAATTTCTGGGAAAGAATTAAATCTAATTGGCAAATCACTCTCACCTACCCCTCGATTAACATAAAGATATTTTGAATCTTCTTTAAAAATCCACTTTTTGTACTTTTTATCATATTTCACAGGCAAAAAGAAATTCGATAAAAAAGGAATATTTAGTTGCCCACCATGAGTATGTCCCACTAGAGTTAAATCAATTTTAGTAAAAAATTTCTAACTTCTCTAAAAATTTCCGGCGAATGAGCCAATAATATTTTAGGATTTTTTCATCTTTTATTCCATCAGAAAATCTTGTCTTTTTAAATGGAAATAAATATAAATTTGTTTCCATTTTTAAAGAACGCTCTTGAATAAAAATCTCATCTTTTCTAAAAAAAATCCTTTTAAGGGTTATTTAAAAATTATCATGATAAATTTTTTGAAGTTTATTCTAGTAAGCTTTTCAAAAATCATAAAAATTATCATAATTTGAGTCATCAAAATTTGGACATGGCTCGCTTATTTCAACAAGATAAATAGAATCTTCGCCTTTTTTTATTTTTTCTAATTGATTATTTAAAATCTTAATTTTGCTTTTCCTAAAAAGATTATCAAAAATTTTAGAATCGCGATTCCAATAATCGTGATTACCATAAACAACAAAAATTTTACCTTCAAATTATTTAGATAATTCCAACCAAAATTTCTGAATTTCTTCAAAATTTTTAGTCTTCCAATTAATAATATCACCAGTAATAAAAATAAAATCCGGGTTTAAATTATTTAAAATTTTTAAAACCTTTTTTCTTTTGCGCCAAATTTTTTTGAATGAAAATCACTCAATTGAACAATTTTTATTCCACTAAAAATGGTAAGTAAATTTTTCATTTCTATAAAAATTTTTTCAAATTTAATAAAATTTGGTTCAACAAAAAAAGACCGACAGCCAATTAAAATAAAAAGTCCTAAAAATATTTTTATTGAAATTTTAAATTTTTTCCTAATAGATTTGTTTTATTATTAATAATATGCTAAACTTTTTTTAATCAAAGGTCGAAATTATTAACTTTTACTATTAACTTTTAAAGTTATTTTTATTTTAATTTCATTTTAATTTGCATTGCCACGCCCTCATTTTACCTTGATATTTTTAAATAAATGAATTCCTATTTAGGATAAACGCCATTTTTACCTACTAAGCGAGGTTGGGGGCAGGTTTAGTTATTTTGCATTTTGATTTTTATATTTTTTATATTATGTTAGACAAAAAAACAAAAGACAAAATTATTAAAAAATTCGCTGTTCATAAAGACGATACTGGCTCAAGCGCAGTTCAAATCGCTGTTTTAACAAAAGAAATTAAAGAATTAACCAAACATTTGAAAGCAAATAAACATGATTTTTCTTCTCGCTATGGTTTATTTAAAAAAATAGGCCAACGAAGAAATTTGTCAAAATATTTACAAAAAGAAAATCCAAAAAGTTTTAAAAAATTAACAGAAGATTTAAAATCTTAATTGTTATAACAAGTAAATCAAGTTTTATAACTAAAATTAATAAACTTATTAACTAAACTTTGGCAAAAATTTTGAACAATTTTATAAAATTCTTTATTTTAGCTAAAATATTTTTTTATTTAAAAAATAAAATGGCTTATTTAAGAGAAATTAATAAAATTACTAAAGTTTAATTATTAAAATTATTTTTTTATAATTTTGATTTATAATTCATTTTTTATGATTAAACACAAAGAGCAACGAATTGGAGTGTTTGTCGACGTGCAAAATATGTATCATTCAGCTAGAAATTTATACCAAACCAGAGTAAATTTTGATAAAATTTTAGAAATAGCCATAGCTGGAAGAAAATTAATTCGAGCAATCGCTTATGTTATTAAATCGCAGGCCATTGAAGAACAAGGATTTTTTGACGCCTTACAAAAACAAGGATTTGAATTAAAAGTAAAAAATTTACAAATTTTTCTTGGCGGAGAAAAAAAAGCTGATTGGGACGTTGGATTAGCAATTGACAGTATCAAATTAGCTGATCGTTTAGATGTTGTTGTTTTAGTGACCGGAGATGGAGATTTTTGTCCATTAATTACTTATTTAAAAGAAAATAAAGGATGTCAAGTGGAAATTATAGCTTTTTCAGAAACAACGTCTAGTAAATTAATTGAACTAGCAGATGATTTTATTAATTTAAGTAAAAATAAAAGCAAAGTTTTAATGAAAAACAAAACTACTATTAGAACTACATCCATTCACGCTTAAAAAGAATAATAAAATAACAAAATACATAATTTTGGTTAATGTTAGCAATAAAAGGCTATTTTAAAATTATTTTAAAACAAGTCTATTATATTAGACCATAATAATCAAATTCTAACATCCAATCAAACTACAAATCTTAAGCCCTCAATTGTATTTTATTTTAAGTTTAAAACTTGAAATTCTATTGGTCATTAGATGTTGACTAACGATACGTTAAGGTGTATATATATTAAATATATAATCTTAACGTATGAAACTTACATTACATAAAAATGCTACCACAACATTAGCAATA
>JAGVFS010000070.1 GCA_020057535.1 Patescibacteria group bacterium | reverse complement strand
GGTACATTATAGATATAGAAAATAATTTAGTGTTTATTTTTTTAATTTTTTATTTTAATGAAAATAGATTTTCAAAAAATTAAATATAAAAAAGAAATAATTAATTTTGTTAAAAAAATATTAAAAGAATTTCCATGTGCGGAAGTTTTTTTAGTTGGTGGAACCGTGAGAGACATTCTTTTAAAACAAACAGGGCAGATGGATTATGATTTTTTAATTAGAAAAGTGGAGGTTAAAAAATTAGAAAATTTTTTAAATAAATTAGGCAAGGTAAATTTAGTCGGGAAACAATTTGGTGTTTTTAAATTTCTTCCGCGAACTCTTATAAAAAAAGAAAAAGATTCATGGGATATTGCTTTGCCGCGAACTGAATATTCTGGCGGCTCTGGAGCGCGAACAGATTTTAATATTCAATCAGATTCGAATCTTTCGATCGAAGAAGATTTAAGTCGTCGAGATTTTACAATCAATGCAATGGCGTTTGAATTTAAAATTCAGAATTCAGAATTAAAAATTAAAAAGGTAATCGATCCTTTTGATGGGCATGGAGATTTAAGGAAAAAAATTATTAGAGCAAATGGAAATCCAGAACAAAGATTTAAAGAGGATTATTCTCGGATGTTGAGAGGAATTAGATTTGCTTGTCAATTTAATTTTAAAATTGAAGAAAAAACTTGGCGAGCGATAAAAAAATTAATGCCACATATTAATGACATTTTAAATGGCGAGCGTTTAGTCCCTTATGAAACCATAGCAAAAGAATTTTTAAAATCTTTTTATTGCGCGCCGTTAAAAGCTTTTGATCTTTATGATCAAAGCGGAATTTTTAAAAATTTAATTCCAGAAATTTTAAAAATGAAAAAATGTCCTCAACCCAAAATATATCACACAGAAGGAGATGTTTGGCAACACACTCGTTTAGCTATTTTAAATTTAGATTCTAAAAAATTTAAAAAACAATTTGGTTTAGAAAAAAATTCAATTGAATTAATTTTAGCCATTCTTTTTCATGATATTGGTAAGCCTTACACTATTAAAACTCCTAAAAAGGACGGTGTTGATCGAATTCGATTTAACGGACACGATCAAGTCGGGGCTAAATTATTTAAAAAAATTTCCCGACGTTTAAAATTTTCTAGCGTTTCTGATATTAAATTTAATATAGCAAAAGCTGTTTGGTTGATTGTAAATCATTTATTAATTTTTCAAGAGATTGAAGAAATGAAAAATAGAACAATTGAAAAATATTTTTTTAATGAAAAATATTCTGGCCAAGATTTACTCAAACTTAGCTTTATTGATACTTTGGCCACTGTGCCTAAAAATGGCAAAAAGAATTTTAAAAATTTTTATAAAATAATTAAACGAATTGAAGAATTAAAAAAATTAATTAAAGAGAAAAATAAATTACCAAAATCAATTTTAGACGGAAACAAAATAATGAAAGAATTTAATCTTTCATCTGGACCGCAAATCGGTAAATTGATAGAAATTTTAAGAGAAGCGCAATTAGGAGGAATGGTAAAAAATAAGAAAGAAGCGAGGAAATTTTTAAAACAAAAATTAACTTGTAGCTTTTAGTTTAAAAATGAATCAGATTATAAATCTAATTAAGGAAAAATAATATCAGATAAACGTAAAACGTAAAGTGAAAATAAAAAAATAAACAGCATAAAATTTAAAATATTTATTTTTATTTATTTTAAAAACTCAACCTTCGCGGGGGGGGGAAAAAACTATAATTTTTTAATTAAAATTAACAGAGTGTTTATTGTAGTAAATTTTTTTGGTTAAGATTAGTTAAAAATTAATATTTTTTAAACCCAACTTTCACTGGAGGAATTATGTTTTTCGGGCTAAAATTAATGAAAGTTGGATTTAAAATTAGTGATGGTCAGATTTAAATTTTGCATTTTGATTTTTACATTTTACATTTATATGCTCGATATTGTTTACGAAAATAAAGATTTTTTAATAATCAATAAACCCAATGGATTAATTGTTCATCCAACAACTTTTAAAGAAATAAACACCCTAGTTAATTTTTTAATAGAATATTGTCCGCAAATTAAAAATGTTGGCGATGATAAAAATTTGCGGCCTGGAATTGTTCATCGTTTAGATAAAGATGTTTCTGGTTTAATGATTATTGCCAAAACTCAAGAAGCGTTTGATTGTCTCAAAAAACAATTTAAAGAACGTAAAGTAAAAAAAGAATATTATGCGTTGGTTTATGGAGACGTTAAAGAAAGAAAAGGGGTAATAGATTTAGCGATTGGTTTTTCAAAAAGAAAATCCAAAATTAAAATGACAGTTTTTTCTCAAAATAAAAGCAAATCGGCGATTACTGAATACGAAGTTTTGAAAAAATTTTTAAATTTTACGCTATTAAAAGTTAAAATTAAAACAGGCCGAACTCATCAAATTAGAGCGCATTTAAATTTTATCGGTCATCCTATTTTAGGAGATAGAATTTATAAAAATAAAGGATTAGCGCGAAAAATAAAAAATAAAAAATTAGACAGAATTTTTTTACATTGTTTTAAATTGGGATTTTATGATTTGGAAAATAAATGGGTGGAATTTGAAAAAGAAATTCCAGAAAATATGAATTATGAATTAAAAATTATAAATTAAGGAATTTGACAAAATTATTTTTTATTTTTTTAAATAGGGCTATGAGTGTAAAATTACAAATTAGTTAAAGTGTGTGTTCTATATCTTGAGTTGGTTTGATTCTGCCCAATTTGGTTCTTTGTAAAATTTCAATTTCCACATCTTTTTTATCTCGTCCGTATTTTAATTTAGATAATTCTTTAATTTTTTGAGCTAATTCTAAATTTCCAATTTGTGGTGGAATTGTTTGTACATTAAACGCTCGACTTGCTTGATTATCTATTAATAATTTGATGTAAGCGTTATATTTTTCCACATTAATTAAATCATATTCATTAAATACTGGAGTAAATTCTTT
>JAGVFS010000071.1 GCA_020057535.1 Patescibacteria group bacterium | reverse complement strand
AATTTATAAATTAATGCAACTTTGAAATAAACCTAATAAAACAAAAATCGCGAATAAATTATTATATCGCGATTTTTGTTTTATGTAAACCCCTCGTTATTTTTTTCTAAAAGGGGTAAAGAATGATTTTTATATTTTTAAATCATCCATAGCGTCGGTACTGATTGCTCTTCTATCTCTTACATCCTTTTTAAAAGGACGTTCAGAGCCTTCTGGTTGATAAAGTTTTAAATTAACTCGGGCATTATTTTTTGCTCCAACAATTCTTAATAAAGTGCGGATAGCTTGAATTGTTTGACCAGAACGTCCAATAACTTGTCCGGTATCTTCAACATCAACCTTTAAAGTAAGCAAAACCCCCATTTCATCAACCGTTCTTTCCACACTAACCGCTTCTGGTTTGCTTACAATGGCCTTAGCAATCATTTCGATAAATGCTTGGTCTGCTTGTGTTGCCATATATTTTTTCTTAATTAAAATATCAAATTCTATAAATAGCCACATTAACTGTCGACCTTTATAAATCCATCACTTTCCAATAGAATATTAGTAAACCTCCTAAATTCTATAAAAATTCATCTATTTCTAACAAACTACGAAGTATTCTATAATAAAAATGAGGGATAAAAAGCAGTTCTGCTATTTATTGAATATAAAAATTATATTCAATTTCTTAAAAAATGTCAACAAAAACACACAAATTGATTTTTTATTACTCATTAACCAATCAACGCTTCTCTTGCCGCTTTTCTGTCATCCCAAGGAATTTTTTTATTTTTGGCAATTTTAATACAAGATTCACAACCTTTACCTAAAATTAAAATTATATCATTTTTTTGAGCTAAAGATACGGCTTTTTCAATCGCTTCTTTTCTATCTAAAATTTCCCAATAATTTTTTTCTAAAATCATTTTTTCTTTAACAAATCCTTTAGTTATATCTTTAATAATTTCTTTTGGCGGAGTGTCATAAGGATCTTCATTGGTTAAAATAATAAAGTCGGAATATTTTGAAGCGATAAATCCCAATATCGGTCTTTTTCTTTTATCTCTTGTTCCTCCAGTTGAACCAAAAACAGAAATAATTTTTGATTCTTTTGGATAAATTGTTTGAATGGTTTGATAAACTAATTCAAAAGCATCTGGAGTATGAGCATAATCAACAATCACAGTAAAATTTTGTCCTTCATTTATCCTTTCCATTCTTCCCGGAATTCCTTTAATTTTTTCTAAAGCCTTTTTTATAATTTCTAAATTAATTCCTTGGGATAAACCAAGACAAATTCCAACCAAAGCGTTATAAACATTAAATTTTCCTAAGAGATTTAAGTGAAAATAAATGTTATCTACTGTAAAACTCGTTCCACTTAAATTCAATTCAATATTTTTTGCGTCAACAATCTTGTATTCAGTATTTAACATTTGATCCATCGATTTTGCTCTGGATGAGTATTTAATATTTGACATTGGACACCTATATCCATATTTCTCATCCGCTTTAAATTTTAAAAAATACTCTCCGTAATCATCATCTAAATTAGAAATAATAATTTTTTTTCTGTTAAATAATTTTATTTTTAACGGAATTTCTGCTTTACAAAATTTAATAGGGTAAATCTTTTTTGAATTTTCTAATGATTGAAAAAGTTTTGCTTTTGCTTGTTTGTATTTTTCAAATCCTCCATGCGCTTCAATATGTTCTGGTTGTAAATTAGTAAAAACAGCGACATCAAAATTTATTCCCAATCCCCTATTTTGTTTTAATCCTTCCGATGTCACCTCAATGACCGCGTATTTACAATTTACCTTAACCATTTTTCGAAGCATTTTTTGTAAAATAAATCTTCCCGGCATCGTCATTCTTGTTTTATTTTCCCACTCTTCTTCGCCAATTTTAAAATTAATTCCCGAACAAAGACCAGTTTTAAAACCAGCTTCTTCTAAAATTTTAACAATCAAATTAACAGTTGTTGATTTTCCATTAGTTCCAGTAACACCAATGACAATTAATTTATTTGAAGGAAATCTATACCACAAACAAGCTATTGTAGATAATAACCAATGATAGGCTGGTTGAAAAAAATAAAAAATTGGCTTAGGAATTATTTTTCTGCCAAAATTTAAAATTTTTTCTATCATAAACTAGATTAAACTTATAATTTTAGTGTAGCTTGTAGGATTATAGTTAACAATAATTAAGTTATTGTTTTTTTATATTAAAAAAATAAACAATCAACAATTATTACCTCCCCCCCGCAAAATTATACTGACCTATTTGTTACTGATTTTATTTAAATTTCTTAAAGCGAATTTAATTTTTTCTTGAGTTTGAATAATAGAGTTTGGAATTTCTTGTAAAACTTGCCGCGCCTCAGACAAAGAATAACCTAAACTTACTAAAGCATCTAAAACTTGAGAATCATCAAAATCATCTATTTTTTTTTCCTCTATTTCAGATTTTATATTTTGTATTTTATTTTTTAATTCTAAAATTATTTTTTGCGCCATTTTTCTACCTATGCCAACCACTTTAATTAAAACGTCTAACTTTTCATTAATAATCGCTTTTTTAATATTTTCAACCTTGCCTTGTTTGAGAATATTTAATGCGGATTTTGGCCCAACACCATTGATGGAAATAAGTTTTTTAAAAAATTCTAACTCTTCTATTTTTTCAAATCCATAAAGTTCTTGAATATCTTCTTTATGATAGAGATAAGTATAAATTTTTACTTCTTTATTTAATTTTATCTTTTTAAAAAAATTAATCAAAACAAAAATTTGATAACCAATATCATTATTTTCAATAACTATAAATTTACTATCTGTATCTTTATAAATAATTTTTCCTTTAAAAGAAAAAAACATAAAAAAACTAGCAATCCTTAACAACTTACAACTAATAATTTATCCCTCGCTATAAAACCATAAATATAAATTTGTTGCTCATTACGGGCTACTAGTTGCTTTTAATCTTAAATTCTTAAAATTGGTTGCGGGGGCAGGATTCGAACCTGCGACCTTTGGATTATGAGCCCAACGAGCTGCCACTGCTCTACCCCGCGCTACATATGAATTATAAATTATAAATTACACTAGTCAAAACTATCTCATTCTTTGGGTAAAATTATAAATTTTTATTAACTATTTAATATTACACTAAAATTAAAAAAAACACAAAATCTAATTTGATTTTATGTAGAAATTCAAACGCGACAATTTAATCAAATTCACCGTCAAATATAATTTTGTAGTCTAATTTTAGTTATTTTTAGCCAAAAAATAACTATCTAAAAAAATAAAAACTACGAAAATAAAAAACTGCGGAAGTCTCTTTT
>JAGVFS010000061.1 GCA_020057535.1 Patescibacteria group bacterium | reverse complement strand
ATAAAAATCCAAAAAAGCGGAGCCAAATCAATAGATGAATAATGAAACTGCATTGTTATTAAATAACCAATTATGCCAGCAAAAATTCCTTGAATTAATAATCGCGAATCAGTATAAATTATTTGCGAATTTTTATAAAAATAAAAAATATTTTTAAAAAAGAAATAAATCAAAATAATTAAATAACTTAAAACCGCTCCTATCCCCATTGTCGCCCAAAGATTTAAAAATTCATTATGCGCTTTTTCTGCTTGAAGTCCAAAATAAAGATGCCATTCAGGCAAAAAATATTTAGTAATATTGGTTGTAAAATTATCAGGACCAACGCCAACCCAAAGATTATCTTTAATTAAATTGATTGTTTGTTTCCAAAGTAAAATTCTTCCGCTTGTCGTATCGACTTTTGTAGCAGGATTTTGTATAAAACTAAATTTAATTCTATCAGCAATTTGTTGTCCAAAAACGGTGTTATTAATTAATAACCACCCGCTAATAATTAATATTATAAAAATTATTAAAATTTTTTTCCATTTCAAACGATGCCAAATATTTTTAATATTAATTAAAATTAAAAAAATTATTGCTACGCCAAACCCCAACCAAGCTCCGCGCGAAAAAGTTGTTAATAAAGAGAAAATGGCCATTAAATTTAATACCGCTAAATAACTTTTCCATTTCCAATTTAATTCTTTTAAACAAAAAAAATTAATATAAATTGGTAAAAGCAAGACAAGATAAACTCCAAAAAAAGAAGGGTTTCCTAAAAAAGAAATTACTCTATTTCCTTTGTTTTGCTGCCATTCCATTATTTGCCAACCAAAAAAATATTCCATAATGGCAAAAATAGAAACAAAAAATAACGGAATACTTAAAATTAAAAACATTTTTTTGATTTCTTTTTCTGAATTAAAATAAAGATTGGCTAAAAAAAATAAAATAAAATAACAAAGCCAAGAAAAAAGCCCCTCATAAGTTAAATGATAACCCCAAAAAGCCGTATGTTTGTCCGGAGAAAATATTGCGGATAAAATTATAAAAAATAAAAAAATCCCAATCAATAAATAAAACAGGGATTTTTTATAAATGAAAGTTTGATTTTTTATACAACTAAAAAGAAAAATTATTATTAAAAAAACGGTAACTATATAAAGCAATGTCACTCGAGGTAAAGCAAAAACATCAAAACCAAAAGGATTGAAAATTATAGGCAAAAAAATAATTAAACCTATGATAATTTGTTTAATTATTTTACTATTATATTTTTTTAATAATTGACACTGAATGTCTATCATATTTTTTTCAAATCAAGCGAAATAAAGAAAAATTCTAAAATTGCTAAAAATAAAATAAATAAACTAATATTCCACCAATACAATAAATTATTACCTTGTAAAATTAAAAAGAAAATAATTAAACTAGAAAACCAAATTGCTTGACGAAAAGCTATCACTGCTTGTTTGAGAATAAATTTATTACGTTTAAATTTTATTCTAATAAGAGATCCAATTAAAGCAATTGTGCCAATCAAGGATAAAAAAAGGCTAAAATAAAATAAAACAAATCCCCCTATTTCTATTTCAGAAGGATTAACATTCCATAAAACGATTCCCCACAAAATCCAACAAAAAATTGTACAAATTGTTATTAAAAAAATATAAACTTTTAGAGTCATACTAAAATTAACTTTTAACTTTTAAAAATTACGAATTTGAGCTTGAAATTTTTTTTCTAAATGTTTAATTATTTTATTTTGCATTTCGTTAATTTCTTCTGTTGTTAAAGTTTTATTAGCTTGATATGTAATACGAAATGCTAAATTTTTTTTATCTTGCCCTATTTTTCCCCCTTGATAAACATCAAATAATTCTACACAACTAATAAGTTTATTAAAATTTTCTATTTCGTTTTTAATGTCACTGTATAAAATTTCTTCATTAACAACAAACGCCAAATCTCTAACAACGACTGGATATTTTTCAAGTTCTTTATATTTTTTTTCTGGAGTTGATACAATCAAATCGTAAAATTTTTGAAAATTTATTTCAGCGACAGCAACTTGTTTTTTTATTCCTAAATTTTCAGCAATTTGATTATCTAATTGCGCGACAATTCCAATATCTTTATTTAAAACACTTATTTGAGCAATTATATTTTTATTCGCCCATTCTAGAGAATTTTTGACCGGCTTAAAATTAACTTGCAAATCAAATTGTTTTAATAAATACTCCACAATACCTTTAATTTTAGAAAAAACTTCATCGTTGTTTGCTATCAAAATACCAATATATTTTTCTTGGCGCGGTAATTTCTCTTGATCAATATTATTCTTATTAATATTTCCTAATGAATTTAAAAAAATATTATCAATTTCAAATAAATTAATATTTTCATATTTAGCTTGATTGATTTTTATATTTTTTAAAAAATCGAAAATCAAACTTGGTTTAAGTATTGTTAAATCCTCAGATAAAGAATTGACCAATTTTATTGTTGATGATGATTTAATTTTTAACTTTTCAAGCTGTTCTTCATTTACAAAAGAATAATTATGAGTCTCTGTTAATTTTGCGCCAATTGATAAAATATTTTTTACTTTTCTTTCTAACAAACGTTCATTATTAATTTCCGGCGCTTGCATCACAACTTTAGGCATTTCAGATTTTAAATTATTATAACCATAAATTCTAATTATTTCTTCAACTAAATCCTCTGGAATAGAAATATCTTTTGTTGCGCGCCATGTTGGAATTGTTATTATTAAAATTTTATTATTTTTTTTAATTTCAAATCCTAAATTTTCTAAAATTTCTTGAACTCTTTTTTTAGAAATTTCTTGTCCGATTCTTTTATTAAGCCAATCCAAATCCAATTTAATCGGCCCTTGATTTAATTTAAACTTTTTTTCATCTTGCGCTTTACTAATAATTTCTGCTTTTGGACAAAATTCTTTAATTAATTCTACGATTCTATTTAATGCTATTTCGCATAAATTTGGATCAAGAGATTTTTCAAAACGCATTGAAGCTTCAGAACGTAAATCTAATTTTTGCGCTGTTTTTCTTATTGAAACAGGATTAAAATTAGCTGATTCTATTAAAATAGAAGTGGTTTTATTATCAACTTCAGTATTAGCCCCACCCATTACGCCAGCAATAGCAATCGGATTCTCTAAATTCGCAATAACTAACACATTCTCATCTAATCTTCTATCCTGCCCATCCAAAGTTTTTATTACCTCTTTGTTCTTGGCATTTCTAATAATTATATTTGTTTGAGATTTAAAATTTGGAATTTGCATATTTTTGATTTTTTTTAAATCAAAAATATGCGTTGGCTGTCCAAGTTCTAACATCACATAATTAGTAATATCAACAACATTATTAATTGGTCGCATACCAACGCTAATCAATCTTTTTTGCATCCACTCTGGAGATTCTTCTATTTTTATTCCATTTATTGCAATCGCCATATAACGCGGACATAATTCATGATTTTCTACTTTTATATTAATTTTAAATTTATTTGAAAATTGAGAATTGAAAACCTGTGATGAATTTGTCGAATCTATTGAAAATTTATTCGCAATTATTTGTTTAGTGTTTATAATCATTTGTGTTCCTAAAAATGCGCTAATCTCTCTTGCTATTCCAAAATGTCCCCACAAATCCGGCCGATTAGTAATTGATTTATTATCAACTTCAAAAATTACATCATTTAATTTTAATGCGGTAGCCAATGCAATTCCAGGTTTGAAATTATTTTCAGTTAAATCTAAAATTTCTTTTTCATTTTTCAATGAAAATATTTCACTCAAGCCAATTTCTGTTGACGCGCAAATCATTCCTTGTGATTTTTTTCCACGAATAGTTGCTGATGTAAGTTCAATTAATTCACCTTCTCCATGCCAACGCACTTTAGCGCCAATTTTAGCCAATACCACCAACATTTCTTCTTTTAAATTTAAACCTCCACAAACAATTTGTAAATTTTCATCACCAATATTAACTGTGCACACTTTTAATTTATCCGCATTAGGATGTTTTTCTATTTTTAAAATTTTTCCAATTACAATATTATTAAGATTTTCTGCTTGTTTTTTAATTCCATCAATTTCAACAGTATGCATTGTTAATTTCAAACCCAATTGTTCTGGCGTCAAAGATTCTGGAATTTCAACAAAATCCTTTAGCCAATTTAAAGATAGTTGCATAAGATTTATTAATAATTTTTATGTAATTTAATTTATATATGTTGGATTTTGTCGCACAACGTATTGTTAGTCAACATCTATTTAAAAAATATAAAAATTAAAAATTATTTAAAATTGTTCTAAAAAAATTTCAAATCCTTGCTTAATTTATTTTTAACACATAATACGTCGCCTTGCCTTTGCCTTGTTTCTTAATAAATCCAAGTTCAATCAATTTTTTAAAATCTAAATTTCGCGTTGGCTTAGCTCGTGTTGTAAGTTTGGAATAATCACTATCTTTAATAAATCTATGTTTTTTAACATAATTTATTATTACGCGATGATATGATTGTAATTCAGTACCCGGAGTGTTATTTAATTTAATAAGTTCATCGCTTACGCGCAATAATTCATCAATAATACCATCGGTAAAATATTCTAACCATGGAGTAAAATCTATTTTGTTTTTAATATCATAATAATTTCCTATTAAACCAACGTTTTGAAAATATTTTGTAACATTTTGATTATAATAATTTTCAAAACTAAAAAGATTGAATGTGTTTAATCCCATGCCTGCTAATAATATTTTTGTAGCCAATCGAATGGTTCGTCCATTTCCATCTATAAAAGGATGAATAACTACAAATTGCTTATGAAAAATGCCAGCAATAATTAACGGGTCTATTTTGGTTTTGTTTATATTTACAAATTTAAATAGTTCGTCAATAAGTTGAGGAATATCTTGATGATCCGGCGGAAAATAAATTACTTGTCGAGTTTGCGGATTATTTACAAATACAGGTTCTTGTCTAAGCTTGCCAGATCTTAATTTATCAATTAAATTAATTGTAACTATTTTTTGAATATTAAGAATAAGTTTTAAATTAAAAGAATATTCATTTTGTTGAAGCAGCGTGTTAAGGTACTCAAGTACTTGATTATAATTAAGAATTTCACGCTCACTATCTCTAATGTGTTCCGGCGCATGTTTTAATATTTTTTTAACTTCAGTAAGTGGAAGCGGATTTCCTTCAATGCCTGTGGAAGAATGCGCGGAAATTTCACGAGCTTTGCGTTCAAAATCTAAAAGAACAACTTTTGAAAAATATTTATAATTTAATTCAGTTACTAATTTCGTAATACGTTTAATATTAGCCAAAAGCCGTGAAGTAATAATATAACGAGGTTGAAATGTAATAAATTTAATCATAGACGTATTATAGACAATTATTAGACGAATGTAAATAATACCTAATTATTAAATGATCTATTGAAATCTATTGAGGTTGAACTTCAATAGATTTGTTTTTTTGCAAACTATAAACTAAAAATTACCGAGCTAATTAGAATTGTTCCAAAAATCTTAAATCTCCACTGTTAAACAATCTAATATCATTAATTCCATATTTCATCATTATTAATCTGGTCAATCCCAAACCAAATGCAAAACCTGAATATTTTTTTGGATCAATATTGCCGGCTATTAACACATTGGGATGTACCATACCAGCTGGAAATAATTCTAACCAACCGCTATTTTTACAACTCGGACATCCTTTACCGTTACAAATAGCGCATTTAATATCAAGCTCAATTCCAGGTTCTACAAAAGGAAAATATCCAGGTCTAACCCTAGTTTCCATTTCTTTTTTAAAAATTCCATTTAATAATTTTTTCATTACAGCAATTAAATTGCTAATAGAAATATTCTCATCAATCATCAATCCTTCTAATTGATAGAAAGTATGTTCATGACAAGCGTCAAGCGCTTCATTTCTAAACACTTTGCCAGGCACTACACACCTTAATGGAGCGCCATATTTTTGCATCGCTCTTACTTGAACAGGCGAGGTATGAGTTCGCATTACTAAATCATATTCTTGTTTTTTATTTTTTTTATCAATATAAAAAGTATCTTGCATATCGCGAGCTGGATGATGTTTTGGAATATTTAATGCTTCAAAATTATAATAATCGCTTTCTAATTCAGGTCCGTCTAAAACCATAAATCCCATTGAAATAAATAAATCCTCTAATTCATTTTGAATAATCGTAATTGGATGTAAATGACCTTTTTCTATTTTTTCTCCGGGTAAAGTTACATCTAATTTTTCTCTTTTAATAACATTTTTTGTAATAACATTTTTTACTTCTTCAAATTTTTCTTGTAAATCTTTTTTGATTTCATTCGCCAACTTTCCAATTTCTTTTTTTTCTTGAATCGTTAAATCTTTTAAACAACGTAAAATTTTAGTAAATTCTCCCTTACGTCCCAAATATTTAACTTCTAAATCGCGCAAAACATCAAGATGTTTAATCTCTGCTAATTTATCAAATATTTCTTGTTTTAATTTTTGTAATCTATTTTGCATAATAAATTAATTAAAAATCTATTTCTTTAATTCTTTTATTTAATTCTTTTAATTCTTCTTTAAATATATCTTCTATTAATTCTATATTAATAACTATTATTGTAAGCATAGTGTTAATTTTTTCTATCACTTCTTTCTTTTTTATTACTTTTTTCACTTCTGTCATTTCATTATTAAATTTTTCTACTCCTTCTATAAAATTTTTTATATTTTCTATTGAATAATTATTTTTTATATTCTCTTTTAATTTTATTTCTTCGTCTTTACTGTTAAAATTTTCAAAAAAAATTCTAAAATCAATTCCTGTTTTATTTTTTAAATAAAAAATTACTAATAATAAAGGAAATTTAAAATAAATATTTTCCATTTCTGCGGCTGGACAATTGCCGTGTTTGTCTTCCATTTCATAATTATGATGTTTTTGTATAATTTCCATTATTTTCTCCCAATCTTCTTTCTCTAAACTAAAAAATTTACCATCTAATTTATTTTCTAGTCGTTCTAATTTTTCTTCTGTCATATTACCTTCAAAAATTTTTTTAATTTTTTCATCTTCAAAAATTTTCTCTAAAGGTAAAGGCAAAATTTTTTTTATTTCTGGTTTATTTTCTATTAAAAATCCATTTGTTGTCATTTTTTCTTCCATATTTTAAAATTAAATATCAACAAAACAACTATCTTAACTATCAACCAATCACCTCTAGGTAAAAATAAATTTTATTCCTTTATTTACCATTTAAACTCCTTGTCAACTGACAAATATCATAACATTTTTTTTGGAAAAGTCAATTAGAAGAGGTAATGTGCACACACATATGGCGGTTTTCCAAAAACTATGGAAAAATCTCAGCAGATATGTGTATAAAATTGCCAAATAGCGCTCTGGAAGAGCGATTAAGATGGGTATTGCCCATCATTAACAAGCAAGTGAAATT
>JAGVFS010000036.1 GCA_020057535.1 Patescibacteria group bacterium | reverse complement strand
CAAAGATATATTTTTAGGTCTTGACGCGGCCGCTTCGGAATTTTATAATAAAAAACAGGATTCTTATATTTTAAAAAATGATAATTTAATTCTCTCTCGCGAAAAATTGATAAATTTATATTTAAATTGGACAAAAAAATACCCTTTAGTCTCGATTGAAGATCCTTTAGAACAAAACGATTGGAAAGGATGGACTTCTGTAATGTCAAATATTAAATGTCAAATGTCAAATATTATGATTGTTGGTGATGATTTTTTTGCGACAAATATTAAACGACTAAAAAAAGGAATTGAACAAAAATGCGCGAACGCAATTTTAATAAAATTAAATCAAATTGGAACTTTAACTGAAACAATTGAATGTATAAAATTAGCTCAAAAAAATAATTACAAAATTATTATCTCGCATCGTTCTGGAGAAACAAACGATGATTTTATCGCCGACTTAGCCGTAGCAGTTAGAGCCGATTATATTAAAGCTGGTTCTCTCTCTCGCGGTGAACGCCTTGCTAAATATAATCGATTAATGGAAATTGAAGAAAATATAAATACAAATCTCAAAATGTAAAATACGCAATGTTAAATTAAAATTTAAAATAAAATCTAAAATTAAATTTGTTATTTTGAATTTTTGTTTTGCGTTTTGTATTTTTAACTATCATTTTTTGATATTTACATTTTAATTTTAATTATGTCTAATGTAAAAAACTATAAAACATTGGAAAAAATCGTTTCTTTGTGTAAAAGACGCGGTTTTATATTCCCCTCTTCAGAAATTTATGGCGGATTTTCCGCAGTTTATGATTACGGTCCCTACGGCATTGAATTAAAAAATAATTTATCTTGCGCTTGGTGGAAAGAAATCGTGCAAAAAAGAGAAGATGTTGTTGGTTTGGATTCTGGAATATTTATGCATCCAACGACTTGGAAAGCAAGCGGCCATCTTGATAGTTTTGACGATCCGCAAATTGATTGCAAAGATTGTAAAGCTCGAATGCGTGGCGATCATATGTTAGAAGAATTTAATATTAATGCGGATAAAATGAAAACCGAAGATATTAATAAAAAAATTAAAAAACTAAAAGAAAAAAATATTATTTTAAAATGCAAAAATTGCGGTAGTAAAAATTTAACCCAAGCTAAAAATTTTTCTTTAATGGTTAAATCAAATCTTGGCTCGCCAACCGATGTTTTATCAGAAGATAATATTGTTTATTTACGGCCTGAAACTTGCGGCGGAATTTATTTGAATTACAAAAATATTTTAGATTCCACTCGAGTAAAAATACCTTTTGGAATCGCTCAAATTGGCAAAGCTTTTAGAAATGAAATTGTAGCAAGACAATTTATTTTTAGAACTAGAGAATTTGAACAAATGGAAATGCAATATTTTTTACATCCAAAAATAATACAAGAAAAATATAATGAATGGAAAAAAATAAGATGGAATTTTTATATTAATTATGGAATTAAAGAAGAAAATTTAAGATGGCTTAAACATGAAAAATTAGCTCATTACGCGGCCGAGGCTTATGATATTGAATATAATTTCAACGCTCTCGGCGGGTTCAAAGAATTAGAGGGGATACATCAGCGAGGCGATTGGGATTTGTCTCAACATCAAAAATTTTCCGGAATTAAACTCGATTACACAGATCCAATTACTCATGAAAAATATATTCCGCATATTATAGAAACCTCTGTTGGTTTAAATAGAATGTTATTAGCTTTTATGCACGAAGCATACACCGAAGAAACAGTAAACAAAGAAACTAGAGTGATTCTTAAATTTGACAAACGACTTGCTCCAATTAAAATTGCAATTTTTCCTTTATTAAAAAACAAACTAGAATTAGTAAAAAAAGCTCGAGAAATTTATAATAATTTAAAATTAGAATATATGTGCGAATTTGACGACAATGGCAACATTGGCAAAAGATATCGTCGTCAAGATGAAATTGGCACACCGTATTGTGTGACAGTTGATTTTGATAGTTTAGAAAAAAACGATGTAACAGTGCGAGATAGAGATACAATGAAGCAAGAAAGAATAAAAATAGAAAATCTCAAAAAATGGCTAAAAGAAAATTTATAAAACATTTTTTGTCATTGCCAACGAAAGACCTACCCTACCATTGCGAAAAACGAAATGAAGTGTGGCGACGAAATAATCTATATTTAGATTTATGATACTCAAACACCATTTTTATTTATACTACCTAAACTAAAATATGATCAAAAAAGAAAAAAATTTTGCGTATATAGACGGAGCTAATTTACATAAAGGAATTTCTGATTTTGGTTGGCAACTTAATTATGTTCGTTTTCGCATTTGGCTTTCAGAAAAATATAGCGTGAATCGCGCTTATATTTTTATTGGACTTATACCTAAATACAAAGAACTCTATACTTATTTACAAAACGCTGGTTTTACACTTATATTTAAAGAGGTTATTTATAACAACGACGGGAAACCGAAAGGTAATTGTGATGCCGATTTAATTTTACAAACAACGCGCGATACATATGAAAATAAATTTGATAAAGCAATTATTATTTCAAGCGACGGCGATTACGCCAGTTTAGTTAAATTTCTTAAAAAACAAAAAAAATTAAAAATAGTCTTATCGCCTCACAATAAAAATCTTTGTTCTATTCTTCTTAAAAGAACAGACGCGCCCATTGCTTATTTAAACGATCAAAAATCAATTTTACAAATAAAAGAAAAAACCCCCGATGCAGACAGAACCGCATAAGGGTTTTTTTCGTAAGTATTGGTTACATAATAACTAAAACAGTAAAAATTGTCAAATAAAATTATCCACATGTTCATCTACAAGTTATTTATCTATCCATTACATAGTTCATGTTTAAAATTTTGATTTTTGCAAAAATTTTTTTAAATTTTTTTCTATACTTTTATTTTTTTATTTTCATATTCTATTGTTTTTATATTTTACCCGACCGCCGTCACTAATTTTAAAAATATTAAATTTTAGCTAATTTTAATCAAAAAATCACTACAACAAACGACCCTCTAAAATAATTTTGTGTTAATTTTAGTCCGAAAAGTATAATTCCTCCAGCAAGGGATCGGATTCAAATATTTTTATTTTATGTCTATTAATTACAAAAAATTAGGACTTGTGACAACACAAGAAATGTTTAAAAAAGCGCTTAAAAAAAATTTTGCAATTCCAGCTTATAATTTTTCTAACATGGAACAATTACAAGCTATTATCCAAGGATGTATTGAAACCAACTCCCCTGTTATTTTACAAGTATCAAGTAGCGCTATTAAATATATAAATCCAATTTTATTACGTCAAATGATTTTTGGCGCCATAAAAATAATTAAAAAAAATAAAATAAAAATACCTATAGCTTTACATCTTGATCATGGAAACACATTTGAATTATGTAAATCTTGCATTGATAATGGATTTAGTTCTGTGATGATTGACGGTTCTTTTCTTTCGTATGAAAAAAATATTTTTCTAACTAAAAAAGTGGTAAAATACGCGCATTCTAAAAACGTGGTTGTTGAAGGCGAATTAGGGGCTTTAGCTGGAATTGAAAATAATATAAACCACACTCATTTTCACAATAAACTACGAGATATCCCAGAAAAACGTAAAATAAAAATTGAAAAAAATTTTTACACTCAGCCAGAAAAAGTTAAAAATTTTATTTCTAAAACAAGAGTTGATTCTTTGGCAATTGCTATTGGAACAAGTCATGGCGTGTATAAATTTAAAACTGATAAAAATACCCCTTCATTGCGATTTGATATTCTTCAAAAAATAAAAAAACAATTGCCAAATTTTCCAATTGTTTTGCATGGCGCTAGTTCGATAGAATCAAAATATGTAAATATAATTAATCAATATGGCGGCGATATTAAAAATAGCGCCGGCATATCAGAAAATCAATTACGAAAAGCTATTAAAAATGGAATTTGTAAAATTAATATTGATTCTGATCTTCGTTTAACAATGACCGCCATAATTCGCAAAACATTGACTGAAAATCCAAAAGAATTTGATCCTCGAAAATATCTCGGCTTATGCCGCGAAGAATTAATTAAAATAATTAAATATAAAAATAAAAAAATTTTTGGTTCAGCAGGATGGTGATAATTTTTTTAAAAAAAATATTTTTTTTATTTAAATAAAAAATCATTAAGAGAAATTAATAAAATTTGCCAAAGTTTAGGTAGTAATATACTACAAACAACAATTTAAATGAACATAAATATAATTTAAACAAAATAATATAAGGACGATTTATGAATCGTCCTTTATAATTTCGAATTATTTATTTTTTCTTTTATTTTCCACAACATTTTTTGTATTTTTTTCCACTACCACATGAACATAAATCATTTCGACCAATTTTTTGATTTAAATTATTTGATTGGGATATTTTTTTTTCATCCGACGCATTTAATTTAATATTGCCTTTTTGCATTATTGACGGAGCTATTGCGGTTGCTAAACCAACTTTATAAATACTATAAACAATTTGTTTTTCAATAATATTTATTAATTCATTAAACATTCCGTAAGCCTCTTTTTTAAATTCAATCAATGGATCTCTTTGTCCATATCCACGCAAACCAATTCCTGTTTTTAAATAATCAATAGCTTCTAAATGTTCAATCCATAAATTATCAATGCTACGCAACATAATTCCCTTTTCTATTTCTTGCATATATTTTTCTTTTTCAGAATCATCGTTGATTGAATTTACTTTTTTTTCAAGTTCATTATAAGATTGATGAGATAATTTAACTAAATATTGAATAATCTTTGTTTTTGCTATTATATCTTGAGCTCTATCTCCAGCCTCTCTTTTTATATCTTCTAATTTTATTCTAACTTCTTTTGGAATAAAAAAAATAGTATTGCTAACTTCATAAATTTCTTCTAGATCCCATTCTTTCTCATCTTCCATAGAAGTGTGAAAAAGAACAACTTGCTCGATTTCTTTTTCTACCATTTCTAAAATCATTTGTTTTAAACTTTTTGTTGGGTTTAATATTTCACGTCTTTTTTTATAAATAGTTTCTCGATGCTTATTTATTACATCATCATATTCAAGTAAATGTTTTCTAATATCAAAATTATATCCTTCAATTTTATTTTGAGCAGCCTCAATAGAACGAGAAATCATTTTATTTTCAATTGGCATATCATCTGGCAAGCCAAAACGATCCATAAGATCTTTCATTTTTCCCGAACCAAAAATTCTCATTAAATCATCTTCCATTGAAACAAAAAATTGAGAACAACCCGAATCTCCTTGACGTCCAGATCGTCCTCTTAATTGATTATCAATTCTTCGCGCTTCATGTCGTTCGCTTCCTATGACATATAAACCACCTAAAGAAATTACTTCGTCATGTTCCTTTTCCCATTCTTGATAACTTACAAGGTTTAAATTTTGAATTTGAGATTTATCATTTTCATTATTAATTTTAATATTTAAATTTTGACATTTAAATTTGCTCGGCGGAATACCACCAAGCATTATATCTACCCCCCTCCCCGCCATATTTGTGGCAATGGTTATTGCCCCCTTTTTTCCAGCTTGAGCGATAATTTCCGCTTCTTTCCAATGATTTTTAGCATTTAAAATTTCATAAGAAATTCCATTTCTATCTAACATTTTTCCTAAAAATTCATTTTTTTCAATGGAAATAGTACCAACTAAAACAGATTGTCCAATTTGATTTAATTCTTTAATTTTTTCTACAATCGCTTTAAATTTTTCTTGCTCTGTTTTATAAATTTTATCTGTTAAATCTTTTCTAATCATTGGTTTGTTGGTTGGAATTATAACAACGTCTAAATTATAAACTTTAAAAAATTCTTCAGCTGAAGTAACAGCTGTGCCAGTCATACCTGCTAATTTTTTATACAAGCGAAAATAATTTTGAAAAGTAATTGTCGCCAAAGTGACGCTTTCTTTTTGGACTTGAACCCCTTCTTTTGCTTCGATCGCTTGATGAAGTCCTCCAGAATAACGTCTCCCTGGCATTAAACGTCCAGTAAATTCATCGACAATTAATATTTCTCCTTCTTTAACCACATAATCTCTATCACATTTAAAAAGCGTTTCCGCTTTCAATGCCTCTTCTAAGTGATGAACTAAATTAATTCCTCCTTCTGTATAAATATTTTGCATCCCTAACATTTTTTCCATTTTAGAAATCCCTTCTTCTGTTAGAGAAGCAGCTTTCATTTTTTCATCAATATTATAATCTTCATTTTCTTTAAGGCGACGAACCAATTGAGCAAATTGATTATATTGCTCTGCTGATTCTTCTGCTGGCGCAGAAATTATTAAAGGAGTTCTCGCTTCATCAATTAAAATACTATCTACTTCGTCAATTATTGCGTAATAAAACGACCTCTGATTTATTTGATTTAAATTATAAACCATGTTGTCTTTTAAATAATCAAACCCAAATTCATTATTTGTCCCATAAGTAATATCACAATTATATGCTTCTTTTCTAGAAATAGCTTGTAATTTATAGCTTGTGATTTGTAAATTTTTTTCCTCAAAAAATTTAAATGCCGCTTCATGTACTATACAACTCACAGACAACCCTAATAGATGATATATTTGTCCCATCCATAACGCATCTCTTTGAGCTAAATAATCATTCACGGTAACTATGTGCACTCCCATACCATTTAGAGCATTGAGATAAGCTGATAAAGTTGCAACTAAAGTTTTTCCCTCTCCAGTTTTCATTTCAGTAATTTTTCCTTGATGAAGAATAATTCCACCTAAAAGTTGCGCGTCAAAATGTCTTTGTTTTATTGTTCTTTTCGCGGCCTCTCTGACAACAGCAAAAGCTTCCGGTAAAATACCATCCAAAGTTTTTCCTTTTTGTTGTATTTCTTGTTGAAATTTTTTAGTCTGATCTTTTAATTCTTGATCAGAAAATTTTTCAAATTTTAATTCCAACTTATTAATTTCATTAACAATTGGTTGTATTTTTTTTAATATTTTTTTGTTTGGATCACCGAAAAAGAACATAAAAATAACTTTTTAGTTTTTTAAAAATTAATTTTTATTTGAAAATTATTTCATTAAAATAAAATGACAGTGTTCTATTGTTTTATCATTTTCTCCACCCTAACTCTCGCCGTACCTTGTCCAAAATTGGCAATTTTTTGAAAAGCTGTTTTAGTTAAATCAATTATTCTTCTCGGATGTATTAATTTATTTGGTCCAAAATCGTTTACAATAACTATAACTGATTTTTTATTTTCTAAATTTGTCACTTTTAAAATGGTTCCTTTGGAATATTTTGGATGAGCAGCCGCTAATTTTTCGCACCATTTTGGACAATACCAGCTAGCTATTCCAATTTCCGCTTTTACTTTTATATCTACTTTTAATTCTTGTCGTTTTCTAATTTCCATTGCTTTTGCTTTTACCTTTACTTCTTGTCGTTTTCTAATTT
>JAGVFS010000073.1 GCA_020057535.1 Patescibacteria group bacterium | reverse complement strand
TTTTAATAATTTCTATGAGGGAAAATTTAATTTTATAGTTTATGTCTGATCGCATTATTACTTCAAAAGAAAAACCAGAGGATAAAAATTTAGATTTAACTTTGCGACCTAAAAAATTAAGTGAATATATTGGCCAAGAAAAAATAAAACAAAATCTAAATATTTTCATTGAAGCGGCGAAAAAAAGAGCTGAACCAATCGAGCATATTCTTTTATACGGTCCTCCCGGTTTAGGAAAAACAACCCTGGCTCATATTATTGCTAATGAAACAGGCGGAAATATTAGGGTTAGTTCTGGTCCGGCTCTTGAACGAACAGGGGATTTAGCCGCTATTTTAACAAATCTTCAAGATGGAGACATTCTTTTTATTGATGAAATTCATCGTTTAAATAGAGTGATTGAAGAAATTCTTTATCCTGCGATGGAAGAATATGTTTTAGATATTGTTGTTGGCAAAGGTCCTTCAGCTAGAACATTAAGATTAGATTTGCCGCGTTTTACGATTATCGGCGCGACAACTAAAATGAGCCTTCTTTCTTCGCCATTAAGAGATCGTTTCGGAGCGATTTATAGATTAAATTTTTATGAAGATTTTGAAATTGAAAAAATTATTGAACGCGCCGCGAAAATTTTATCAATTAAAATTGAAAAACAAGCCTGTCAAGAAATATCCAAAAGAGCCAGAAAAACCCCCCGCATTGCTAACCGTCTTTTAAAAAGAGTTCGGGATTTTACTCAAGTTAAAGATGAAAAAATTATCAAACAAAATTTGGCCCAAGAAGCTCTCGCGATGTTAGAGATTGATTATTTAGGATTGGACCAAATTGATCGTCAAATTTTAAATGTAATTATTGAAAAATTTAAAGGGGGACCGGTTGGATTAAACACAATCGCAGCCGCGATTTCTGAAGAAATGGAAACAATTGAAAATGTTTATGAACCGTTTTTAATGCAATTAGGTTTTATATCTCGCACCCCTCGCGGTCGCGTGGTAACTGATTTGGCTTATCAACATTTGACAAAGGGAAAAAAAAGAGTATTATTAAAATAATTATTAATTTAATTTAATAAATTAACTATAAATATTATGGAAGAAAAAAGAGACATTAATTTTGAAAAAAAGCAAGAAGTAGAATTTTTTGTAGAACAATTAATGGATAATATAAAAAAAATACTTTCAGAAGGTGAAAATGGAATTTATCTCTCAAACAGAGAAGAAATTTTTTCAAAAAAAATAGAAAAAGTGGTAGAATATATAAAAGAAAACATTTCGATAGATTATTTAAATAAAATTATAAAAGAAATAGAAAAGGATGGAGATCAAAGCGATTTAAATAAAATAGCTCGGTGGGTTGTTTTAAATACTCAACAATATAATAAATATGATTTAATAGAATTTTTTTTAAAAGAGGAAAGTAAAGAAGATTAAGACAAAATAGTATTAAACATCAAAACAATATTTTTATTTAATAATTAATAAATTAACCATAAATATTATGAGAATACCAGAGAGTTGCGGAGAAAAAGAAGAGATAGAATTATCTGAAAGCCAACAAATAAAATTTAAAAAAGCTTCAAAAAAGAGTTTGAAATATATTAAACAAGTTGCGAAAGAAAAGTATTCTATTGAGTGAATGTAAAAAATTAAACTTTTACTAAAAAGTTTAATTTTTTATTTATTAAAATTTTCAAAAAGGAGAAAAATGTCACAAGCATTGGAAAATTTAAAACAAATAATTATTCAAGCGAATGTTTCAGAAGAGGACAAAAATGACCTACTTGTCTTTTTACCTATTTTCCCAAAAGATGTAATAGAAGGATTAACTAAATATTTTCAAAAAGAACCAAAATTAATAACAGAATTTAATAAAGATTTTAAAAGCAGGCTTAAAGCGTTGGCCGGAACTAATGAAAAAGATTGGGATGAAATAATTGAAAAAGAAGAAGCCAAAGAATTTTCAGAAGAAGAAAAAGATGAGTATGAGATTGAAGAGGAATAAAAATAAAAAAATAACTTATAGCTAATAAGTTTAAAATTTAACTAAGTTAGTTTAAAATTTAAAAATAATTCAGATTAAAAAAGAGTTTAAAATAAAACTCTTTTTTGTTATAATGAAAAATATATGAAATTTATTATCATTGATGGAAATGCTTTGCTTCATCGAGCTTGGCATGCTTTGCCGCCATTATATACAAAAAAAGGGGAACTTGTTAACGTTGTCTATGGTTTTGCTATGATTTTTTTAAAAGTTTTAAAAGAATTAAGTCCAACTCATTTTGTTGTGGTTTTTGATAGAAAAGCGCCGACTTTTAGGCATAAAATTTTTGAAAAATATAAAGCCCAACGAGTAAAACAGCCTGATGAATTTTATAATCAATTCCCTCGAGTGAAAGAATTATTAGAAGTTTTTAATATTCCTATTTTTGAAAAAGACGGATACGAAGCCGATGATTTAATTGGAACGATTAGCCATCAATTAACAATGGTTAATTTAAAATCGCCTATTAAAACAATTATTGTTACTGGTGATTTAGATATTTTGCAATTGATTAATGAAAATACTAAAGTTTACATTTTAAAAAAAGGAATCACTGAAACAGTGATTTATGACGCAAAAACCGTTCAAGAACGTTATAATCTTAGTCCAGAACAAATGATTGATTTTAAAGCTTTGCGAGGCGATCCCTCGGATAATATTTTTGGCGTAAAAGGAATTGGCGAAAAAACAGCCGTTGATTTATTGAAAAAATTTGGTAATTTGGAAAAAATTTATGAAATAGTTTTAAAAGCGACAAACGATCAAATTAAAGATAAAACAAAAAAAATACTTTTAGAACACAAAGATGATGCGTTTTTGAGTAAAAAATTAGTCACCATATTAAAAGACGCGCCAATACAAATTGAATTAGAAAAATGCGAGTTAAAAAATTTTGATCAAGAAAAAATTATAAAATTATTTCAAGAATTAGAATTTAAATCACTTTTAAACAAACTAGTGGAAATTACAAAAACACAAAAACAAGAAGAAAATAAATTTTTCGAGGTTGAGTCTCGCAAGATTGAAAATTATAAATTAGTTGACACAGACGAGGGGTTTAAAATTTTTTTAGAAAAATTAAAAAAACAAAAGGCGTTTGCTTTAGATACAGAAACAACAGGTTTAAATCTTTTTAAAGTAAAATTATTAGGTATAAGTTTTTGTTGGAAAAAAGGAGAAGCATATTATGTAAAAATTCAAAATGCAAAATTCAAAATGCAAAATTTAGGAAAAATTTTAGAAAATCCGGAGATAAAAAAATATGGACATAATATTAAATTTGATTTAGCAATTTTAAGAGAGCAGGGAATTGATTTAAAAGGAATAAATTTTGACACGATGATCGCTTCTTATTTATTAAATTCAGGTAGTCGGGCTCATAGTTTAGATTCTGTTGTTTTTGCTGAATTAGGCCATCAAATGATTTCTTTTGAAAAATTAGTCGGTTTTAAAATTTCAAAAAAAATTGACGCAAAAAGATTAGAACAAATAATGGAGGCAATTCCAGATCAAAAAATGACTGAATACTCTTGCGAGGATGCGGATTATACTTTTCAATTAGTCGATAAATTAATGTTAGAATTGAAAGAAAAAAATCTTTGGGATTTATTTAAAAAAATAGAAATTCCTCTTATTTCTGTCCTATCTCAAATGGAAAGGAATGGAATAAAAGTTGATGTGAAAATTTTAGAAAAATTAACCGAACAATTAATGATTTACGAAAAACAATTGACAGAAAAGATTTATGAATTAGCTGGTGTTAAATTTAATATTAATTCTCCAAAGCAACTTAAAAAAGTTTTATTTGAAGATTTAAAAATTTCTATTGATAAAATTAAAAAAACAAAAACTGGAATTTCCACGGCTGCCGGAGAGTTAGAAAAAATGAAGGGTAGTCATTTAATTATTGATTTGATTCTTGAATATCGCGAAATTTTTAAATTAAAATCAACTTATTCAGAGGCCTTACCAAAATTAGTCAATCTAAAAACCGGGAGAGTTCACACAAGTTTTAATCAAACAATTACAGCCACCGGTCGTCTATCTTCTTCTAATCCAAATTTACAAAATATCCCAGCCAAAGGGAAATTTAGCAAAGAAATCAGAACGGCTTTTGTTGCTGAAAAAGGGTGTAAATTAATCACTGCTGATTATTCTCAAATTGAATTGCGAGTTATTGCTTCTTTGGCAAATGATGAAAAAATGATTCAAGCGTTTAAAAATGGAGAAGATATTCATATTAGAACGGCGGCTGAAATTAATGAATGCGAATTAAATCAAGTTACTTCAAAAATGCGACAACAAGCCAAAGCGATAAATTTTGGAATTATTTATGGAATGGGAGTGTATGGTTTAGCTCAAAGAACGGGGATTTTTCCAGTCAAAGCAAAAAAATTTATTGAAAAATATTTTGAAATTTATAAAGGTATCAAAAATTATTTAGAAGAAATTAAAAAAACAACAAAAGAAAAAGAATATGCGGAGACTTTGTTTGGACGTCGTCGATACTTGCCAGAAATAAATTCAAAAATATTTCAGGTTCAAAGCGCGGCTGAACGAATGGCGGTAAATATGCCTATTCAAGGCACGGCGGCCGATTTAATTAAAATAGCAATGATCAGAATAAATAAAAAGTCAGAGAATAAAAAATTTAAAATGCTTTTACAGGTTCACGATGAGTTAATTTTTGAGGTAGAGACGCAACATATTAAGTTTCTACAAAAAATTATTAAACAAGAAATGGAAGAATCACCTGAGGTAAAAAAATTCAAAGTTCCAATTGAGGTCAAAATTAAAATTGGCGACAATTGGGGAGAGATAAAAGAAATTTAAACTCGACTTTTACTAATTTTAAAAAATATTAAATTTTAGGCTAATCTTTAGCCAAAGAAATTTGCCGTAATAAATACTCCACATAAAATGATTTTGTGTTAATTTTAGTTCGAAAAGTATAATTCCTTCAGTGAAAGTCGGGTTTAAAGTTAAAAAAACGCAAAATGTAAAAAAGTTTTAAATAATTTTATTGAACTTTTTAATTTTTTAACTTTTAATTTTAAACTTTAATTTTTTTATGCAGTACATTGCGGATTTTCATTTTCATTCAAAATATTCTCGCGCGACGAGCAGGATAATGGATTTAGAACATTTTAATCAATGGGCAAAAATTAAAGGGATTGATATTTTAACTGTCGCTGATTTTACTTATCCGGCATGGATCGCCGAACTTAAAAAAAAACTAGAGCCCTCGGAAAACGAAGGTATTTTTAAAATTAAAAAATCTTTTTTAAACAATCAACTTAGTGTCAAATTTATTTTTACTACTGAAATTAGTTGTATTTACACTAAAAATAATAAAGGTAGACGCGTTCATATTTTAATTTTTGCTCCGGATTTTAAAACAGTGGAAAAAATTAATATTAAACTTTCTTTACGAGGAAATTTAAAATCAGACGGTCGACCAATTTTAGGCCTTGATGTTAAAGAATTGGCAAAAATAATTTTTGATATTTCGGAAGATTGTTTAATTATCCCGGCTCACGCTTGGACTCCTTGGTTTTCAATTTTTGGTTCTAAGTCTGGGTTTAATTCAATTGAAGAGTGTTTTGAAGAATTAACGCCGTACATTTATGCCATTGAGACAGGCCTTAGTTCAGATCCAGCGATGAATCATCAATTTTCCGCTTTGGACAAAATTACATTGCTTTCTAATTCAGACGCGCATTCTTTGCAAAATCTTGGACGCGAGGTTAATGTTTTTGAATTTAAAAATTTAAGTTATAAAGAAATTATAAAAACTATTCAGCAGTCAAAAAATTCAAATGGTAAATTATTAGAGACAATTGAATTTTTTCCAGAGCAAGGAAAATATCATTTTGACGGACATCGGGAGTGTCAAATAAATTTCTCTCCAGAGCAAACAAAAAAATATCAAGGAATTTGTCCAAAATGCAAAAGACCATTAACCAAAGGGGTTTTATATCGCGTTGAAGAATTAGCCGATCGTTCTATTGATAAAATTGATTTTAAAAAATTTATTCCATTTAAAAAAATAATTCCTCTTCAAGAAATTATTTCCGGAGTTTTTAATCAAGGAAAAAATTCTAAAAAAGTAGAAAGAGAATATTTTAATTTAATTAGACAAGGAAAAAATGAATTTAATATTCTTTTGAATTTAGATTACGATGAATTAAAAAAAATCGCTTCAATTGAAATTGTTGAAGCGATAAAAAATACGCGCGAAGAAAAAATAATTATTACTCCGGGTTATGACGGAGTTTATGGAGAAATTAGAATTCCGGAAAGTAAAAAAATATTAAAACAGATGACGCTTGATATTTTATAAAACAAAAAAATAAAATAGGCAAAAATTTTTTGAATTTCTATGAGTGTTATATTTTTTTATAAAAATTATTTTTTTAAGTTTAAATGAGTGATAAAATAAAATTATTTAAATAAAAACACACTTTCTGATATATAAAAAAATAAAACTTTCCCATTCTGGAAAGTTTTATTTTTTAAGAGTAACAAAAAAAATATTATTTATTTTTTTTTCTTTACTTGTTTCTTTACTTGTTTTTTTGCTTGTTTTTTTGCTGCCATTTATCCCACCCCCTTTCGTTTGGTGTTAAGTTTTTAAATTTTTTTTTATAAAAATATTTTTATTATTTTTATTATATATATTTTTTTTAAAAAAATAAATAAAAAATAAATAAAAACTGTTGATAACTTTTTAAAAAATTAAAAATACAAATCAAAAATAAAAAAATTATAAAGGAAATTTTTCAAACAGCAAGACTCGCTTTTATTTTAAATTATATTTTTGTGTTTTTGTTTAAAAAATTATTTTAAGAATGCTCTTAATTTTTCTAATTGTTTTTTTACGCTGCTATCTATTATTGAATCGCCAATTTTTAAAATCATTCCGTTGATTAAATTTTTATCAATTTTTTCTTTTATTTCAATTTCTTTTATTTTTTTATTTACAAGTTGCGAACCGCGAGCTATAATCCAATTAGTTAATTTTTCTTTTTGCGTTTTTTCTAAAGGTTTAGTAGTTTTAATTAAAACATCAAATATTCCATTTTTTTCTTTCCAATATTTTTCAAATTCTAAAATAATTTTATTTTTTAATTTTAGATGATTGTTTTTTTTTAAAATTTTTACAAAATTAAAAATCCTTTGATCAATTTGATCAATCTTTTTTTTATCTTTTAAAGATTCATACAAACTAATGGTGTATTGTTTTAATGTAGGAGACATAAAAATTATGAATTATGAATTATTTTTTGTGTTCCCCAAATAACTAAACTAGCCATAACAATTCCTCCCAAAATATCCAAAGGATAATGAAGGCCGGAAAAAATTCTGGCAAAGGCGATAAAAAAAGCGCATATTAAAGCGAATATTCCTAATTTTTTATTAAACAAATAAATACTTAATCCCAAAGCAAAAGCGATTGTCGTATGATCAGAAGGAAAAGATTTATCTTGGTTGTGTTGAATTAATAGAAAAATATTATCGTGAGTTGCAAATGGTCTCGGTCTAAAATAAATTAAAGAAATTAAATGATTTAAAAGCCAAGCTAATATTGTTGAGCTGAAAGTAAAAATAATTAATTGAATTTTTTCCTTTTTTTTTGTTAAATTAAAAAATAAAAAAATTGAAATTAAAAACAATCCAAAAATTAAATATTCAGCGCAAAATATCATAAAATTATCAAGCCAAATATTTTTTTCAGCTAAATTATTAATAATTTGAAATAATAGAAAATCCATATAAGAAATTATAAATTTAATTTTAAAATTATATCATTTTTATTTTTTAAATACAATTTTATGTTAGTTTTAGGAATTGAAAGTTCTTGTGATGAAACTGCGGCTTCTTTAGTAGAAATAAAAAAAGAAAAAATTAAAATTATTTCTAATGTAGTTTCATCTCAAATTAAAATTCATCAAAAATACGGAGGGGTAGTTCCAGAAGTGGCGGCGCGCGCGCATTTAGAAAATATTTTACCAGTGATTACAAAAGCGTTAAAAAATAATAATAAAAAAAATATTGATTTAATTTCTGTAACTATTGGGCCGGGATTGATCACCTCTCTTTTAATTGGCATTGAAACAGCCAAAACTTTAGCTTATCTTTGGAATAAGCCCATAATTGGCGTCAATCATTTAGAGGGGCATATTTACGCTAATTTTATTGATGAAATTTTTAATTTTAAATTTTTAATTTCTAAACAAATTCAAAAATCTGTTTTGAGTTTGTTAAAGGATTCGAAATTTCAATTAAAAACTGATCAGTCTCTGACTGGTAAAATTCAAAAAATTCAATTTCCTGCTTTATGTTTAATTGTAAGTGGCGGGCATACTGAATTAATATTAATGAAGGATCATTTAAAATATAAAAAGATTGGTCAAACAAAAGATGATGCGGCAGGTGAAGCTTTTGATAAAGTGGCTAAAATGTTAAATTTAAGTTATCCAGGAGGACCAACTATATCGGCTGAAGCCGTAAAGTTTTCAATTTCTAAAAAGCCACAAGCTATAAATTACAAGTTAATTAGTTTACCACGACCAATGATTTATAGTAATGATTATAATTTTTCATTTTCTGGATTAAAAACAGCGGTGTTATATCAATTAAAAAAAGACAAGGATTGGAAGAAAAAAATTTCAGAATATTGCTATGAATTTCAACAGGCAATTATTGATGTTTTAATTTTTAAAACCTTAAAAGCGACTAAAGAATATAAAGTTAAAACAATAATTTTATCCGGCGGAGTCGCGGCCAATAATAAATTAAGAAAACAATTTTTGTTAAAC
>JAGVFS010000043.1 GCA_020057535.1 Patescibacteria group bacterium | reverse complement strand
TTTTTTTTATTTGTTTATAATTTAACCTTTCTTTTCTCCAAACTCTTAGCGCCGGTTTTCTTGAAGTTTTAATAAAAGCTATTAAAAAAATATGGAAAAACTGTCCGTTTGGTTTATAAAACGCAAAAAGAGAAATAATTCCTAAAATAATCACTGCTTCTAATAAAAACAAACTAAAATCAGATAATTTATAACAAATAAAAATTAAAAACGCAGCAAATAAAAAAAGAACAAATTGACGAGTGGTTATTGGTCCAATAATTTTATTTTCAACACTAATAAATTGTGGAATAGTAAATTGATTCACAAAAGATATAAATTAAACCAGCCAAAAACTGACTTAATTCTTTTTAAAATCTTAATCTTCTATTTAAATCCGTAATTGCTTCAAATTCATCTATAGTTAGAGTTAATAAATTATTATTAATTCTTTCATTAATCACTTTGGAAATTGAAATATTTTTTTTTAAACTGGTTCTGCCTATTTCTAAATATAATTTATTTATTTCTGTATTTTGCCAAGCTTCAATGCCTTCTGCTTTTTTTAATAAAGAATCTTTTTCTAAAATATTTATTTTTTCTTCTATTTTTTGAACACTTTCTTGAACAGTATTTCCTAATTTTCTAAATTCATTTAATGAAAAATTTTTTAATTCTTCTATCGGGCCCATTATTTTAGAAGTAAATTTGATACTTTCTGTTTTTGGCTTTGAAGATTCAAATATTGGACGTTTTGAATCAACTTGTAAGTTGTAGCTTGTGGTTTGTGATTGTGTTGTGATTATTTGTTGTTGCTCTCTCTCTTGTTTTTTTGTTTTTATTGTTTTCCATATTTTTTCTTGTTCTTCATTCATTGTATCATTTTTAATTAAAATTTCTTCTTCTAGTTCTTCTTCTGAAGAAATTTTTAAATAATTTACTAAAAAAATCACTTCCTTTGGTTCAATTTTTTCTTTTTTGACTTCATCTTTTAAAACAAGAAATAATTCTTTTTTAAATCCATTTCTTTCTAAAATCGGCAAACTAATTATTTTTAATTTAATTTTTTCTAAAATATCTTCTTTGGAAAATTTTAAAATTTCTTTTAAATTTTTTTTAAAAAATTCTAGAATTTCTAATTCTGAAAATAAGGGAAAAATTAAAAATTTTAATTTTATCAATAAAGATTGATATAATTCTTTTTGCGCGAATGACAATTTTTCTTCTAAAAAATTAATTATTTTTAAAGCTTCTTTAATTTGTTTATTAACACTAATTTCCTGAATAATAATTTCTATTTTCTTAAAGGTTTCTGAATCTTCAAAGTTTTTTAAATTTTCTAATTCATATTGCATAATTTATTATATTGAAAAGTATACGAATTAATAACTAATCTTTTTACGCTAATAAATGTAGATAATATAACTTTAATTTCTAATTTATTTAAAATAAACCTCAAAAAAAACTAAAAACTAAAAACGTGAAACAAAAAACAACAGCTTAAAATTTAAAATAAATTTAATTTGAATTTTGCGCTTTAAATTGCCTATTTAAAATTTTAGTTTATGATTTTAGTATTTAGTTTTTGCATTTTAATCTTTTTAAGATTATTAGTTCCATCTAAACTCTCCTTTGTCTGCGTTAAAATAAACCATTTTTCTAAAATCTTTGTTAAATGTACTTAAAATGTTAGAAAACTGAACCCCAATTTTTGCCGAATCATTTTCATTTAATCCTAATTTATTTTTTAAAACATATTGCAAAAACAAATTTGTATATTTAATAGAATTTGACATCCGTTTAAGATCGTCTATTGTTATTTTTTCGCCCAAATTGGAAAGAAAAAAAATAAATCCTTGGCCGATTTTTTCGTCTTTAACTAATTCTGGAAGCTCGTTGATTTGAGCTAAAAGTTTCAAAGCGGCAATAGCTTTTTCTCTTTCAGGAACATCTAAGGCTTGTTTTAAAATTGATTTAATTTTTTCCGGATTTTTTCTTGTTTCGTCTATAATTTCTCTTTCAAAATTATAAATAGTTTTTTGTTCCAATTGTCCTTTAAAAACCTCTGATAAAATTTTTTCTTTGGTTGAAATTTCTTGCCGCTTCGCCCCTTGTATTTCTCTATCTTCTTGTTTTATTGTTTTATTGTTTTGCGCCTCTTGTATTTTAATATTTTCGTGTTTTATCGGCTTTAAAATTTTTTCAAATTTCATTGAATCTTCAAAATCTTTTATTCTTTTTCTAAAATCACGAATTAATTTTTCATTTTCTGGATAAAAAACCCCTCCTCTAATTATTCCTTTTCTTCCCGGCTCATTAACCGAAATATCTTCTTCAAATCCTTCTAAGGTTAAAGAAGAAAGTTTTAATCTTTCATATAAATTGATTAATGTTCGCAAATTTTCTTTTTCCTTTGGATCTAATGTTTTTATATTGGAATTTGAAACAAAAAATTGGGCTCTTTTAAGATGCGAGAGCGATTCAGTGCCTAAAATTTTATTATATAACAAAAGCCAGTTGCCAATTGTCGGTTTGTATTTTTTATCTTCATAAATAATT
>JAGVFS010000039.1 GCA_020057535.1 Patescibacteria group bacterium | reverse complement strand
TTTTTGTCCAAAAAGGAGAAAATTTTATTTCCGTTTTTTGAATTTCTTTAAATTGATTAAAATATTCTTCAAGTTCTCTCTTTTTTAAACCAACTAATTTATTTTTATTTAAAATTTCCGCCTTTGGATTTAAAGTCAATTCCCCCTCTAAATGAACTTTAATTGTCGCTTCTTTGGTTTTAGAATTATATTTTTCAATTGAAAAAGTAAAATTTTGCAAAGGATTGATCAATTCTTGAAAAGAAGAAATTTTTTCTAAAAGTTTAGACTTAGCGATTGCTAATAATTTTTCTTTATCAAAGGAAATGGCAATAATTTTTAACTTAATTCCTAAATTGAATTCATCTTTTTCTTTTTCTATTTCTGTATCTTTTTTTATTTCTACAATTTCAGAAATAAAAAGAGAGGGAGTTGAATTATTTTTTTCATATTTAAACGATTCATCAATTTCTTTTTGAACTTTTTCCAAAATTTTTTCTTTTAATTTATTTGTAGCAATTTCAATATCTTTTTCTGTAATAATTTTCTGTTTTTTAATGCCTCCTGTTATTGATTCAAAACTTTGAGCATAAATTTTATCTTGCATTTGTTTTTGAAGACCGGGAATAATAAAATAAACCCCTTTAGAAATTTCATTTTCTTTTCCAATTTGATCAGCGTAGACTTCAACCTCGGTTTTTCCATTAGCTGGAATAAACGTATTTTTTTTAAGACGATATAAAATATTATTCGAAGAAAGTAGACGAGTTGTAGCAACAAAATTGCGATTTGTGGAAGTAAGATTAAAAATTGTTACTTTTCCAGTTGCTTGCGTTTTTTTTTCCAAATTAGTTCCTTGAGAAAAAAAAGTATCTTGTTTTTCTTCAAAAGTTTCAGAAAAATTAGCTGAAATTACATTTGGATTTTGTGATCCAAAAGTCTCTTTCGCTAAAATAGTAAAATTTGTTTCAATTTTTTTAAAATTAGGAGTAATAGTAATTACCGCTTTACTAAAAGAAAAATAAACAACGATTAAAGCTAAAAACGTTGTAAAAACGATAAATGTGATGGATATTTTTACTAAAAGATTATCCATAAAATGAAAAATCAAAAATCAAAATGAAAAATAACCCACTTGCTTTGACTTTATTAATTTTAATAAAAAAAACATTATAAATGACGCTCCTTAAAAGGAGATTGTTGTCTTGAAAAAATTAATATTAATTTTAAATAATTTTCCAATTTTTTTTAACTTCTTTATTATAATCAATAAATAAATTTGTGGCAATTTTTTAATTTTGATTAATATCATTGTTTTTATAAAAAAAATAAACTTGTTGTTTTTTTAAGATGATTGATTAAAATATTTTTATTTTTTTAATTAAATCTTGATTAAGAATAGAAGATGAATTAATACAAATAAAAATGTGGTTTTCTGATAAAATTTCTTGTTCTGAGGTTAAATAAATTTTTTGTTCAGCTTTCCATGTTAAATATTTATTTAACAAATAGAATCGATTTTTTGTCAATCGCGTAAAAAACCTCTTGATGTAAAAATAAAATTTTTATATTTTTTTATTAATGATTGAATATTCTCTTCTGTTATTTCTTCAACTTCATCAACTAATAATTTGATACTTTCATCTTTATTGGATAGCTTTCCTCGAACCAAAACCATTTTATTTTCTTGCCAAATTTCAAAATTTCTTTTTAAAACCGAAGGGAAAACTAAAATTTCTAAAACATTAAGTCCGTCTTCTATCGTTACAAAAAGCATTAATTCTTTTAATTGGCGAGTGAAAACTTTTTGTATTTTAGTGATTAGTCCGGCTGTTTGAATATAATTATATTTAGAATTATAATTTTTAAGTTCAGGATAAGAAGAAATAATTTCTTTAAGTAAAAGTCTAATTTTTTCAAAAGGATGTTTTGAAATATAAAAACCAAGCAATTCTTTTTCCCAAGCAAAATTTTGATTTTCATCTATTGGCTTTGTTATTTTTAAATTTAATTTTGGCAAGGCATTTGAGGGGAAAAAATCAAATAAATTGACTTGATTTGAATTTTCTATTTTATTAATTTTTCGATTATAATTTAAAATTTCTTCTGAATTTTCTAAAAATTGAGCTCGTTCTCTAAATTGATCAAACGCCCCGCATTTAATTAAACTTTCCAAAGATTTTTTATTTAAATCTTTATGATTGATTCGTTGAACAAAATCTTCCATGCTTTTAAATTTTCCTTTTTCTTCTCGTTTTTCAATAATTACTTCAATAATTTTATCTCCAACATTTTTTATAGCCGATAAACCAAAACGAATAATTTGTTGTTTACCTTGATATATTGCTGTAAAGTTAGCAAAACTTTCATTAATGTCTGGCGATAGGATTTTAATTTTCATTTCTTTACATTCATTAATTTCAATAGCGATTCGATCAATATTATTTTGATCAGAAGTCAAAAGACTAGCCATAAATTCGCAAGGAAAATAAGCTTTTAAATAAGCAGTCCAATATCCAATTAAAGCGTAACAAGTCGCATGGCTTTTATTAAATCCATAATCAGCAAAAGGTTCAATAATAAAAACAAAAACCTCTTCGGCAATTTTTTGAGCAATACCATTTAGAACGCATCCCTGAATAAATTTTTCTTTTTGTTCAATTAAAAGGGTATGAATTTTTTTTCCAACCGCTTTTCTTAAAATATCCGCCTTTGCTAAACTAAATCCAGCTAATTCTTTGGCAATTTCCATAACTTGTTCTTGATAAATACAAATTCCATAAGTCTTTTCTAAAATAGGTTCTAATCTTGGATGAAGATAAGACATTTTTTTTCTTCCATGTTTTCCAGCAATATAATCTGGAATCCACTCCATTGGTCCAGGACGATAAAGAGAGACCATAGCGATAATATCTTCAAAATTATTTGGTTTAAGTTGTTTTAAATATCGTTTCATTCCACTACTTTCAAGTTGAAATATGCCAGTTGTTTTTCCTTTTTTAAAAAGTTCAAAAGTTTTTTTATCGTCAAGAGGAATTTGATTAAGATTAATTTTAACATTGTGGTTTAATTCAATTAATTTAATCGTTTTTTGTAAAATAGTTAAATTTTTTAAACCTAAAATATCTATTTTTAACAATCCTAAATTTTCAACGATATTCATAGAATATTGAGTGACAATTGTTTTATCGTCTTGCGTTGGATGTTGCAACGGAACATAATTATCAAGAGAATTTTTAGTAATCACAATTCCACAAGCGTGAGTAGAAATATGTCGAGCAACCCCTTCTAATTTTTTAGAAATTTCAAGTAATTTCTTAACTCTGACATCAACATTAAATAAATTTTTCAATTCCGGTACATTGTCAATTGAATCTTGAATAGAAGATCCAATAATCATTTTTGCTATTTTATCGCAAAAACTATATTCCATATTTAAAACTCGACCACAATCGCGAATAGACGCCCGAGCGGCCATTGTTCCAAAAGTGGCTATTTGAGCGACATGATTTTTTCCATATTTTTCTTCAATATATTTTATAACTTCATTTCGACGATCGTCGGCAAAATCTAAATCTATATCAGGCATATTAATTCTTTCTGGATTTAAAAATCTTTCAAATAATAAATTATATTTAATTGGATCAATTTCTGTAATATTAAGAACGTAAGAAACTAAACTTCCAGGAGCCGAACCGCGGCCAGGACCGACAACAATTTCATTTTTTTTTGCCCAGTTAACAAAATCTTGAACAATAAGAAGATAAGAAGCAAATCCAGTACGCTCTATTATTTCTAATTCATATTTTAAACGAGATAAAATCTCTTTTTTATATTCAGGAAATTTTTGTTTTAATCCTTGATAACAAAGTTTTTCAAGATACTTATTTACATCAATATTTTTTGGCACTTCAAAATGCGGTAAAAGAATTTCTTTTAAAGGAATTTCTAATGCACACATCTCAACTATTTTTTGTGTATTTTCAATGGCTTCGGGGGTGTTTTGAAAAGAATTTATCATTTGTTCTTGAGAACGCATTGAATAATCTTCGCCAACAAAAGTCATTCTATTTGTGTCTGCCATTTTTTTTTGTGTTTGAAGACAAATTAAAATATCTTGAGCTTCTGCATCTTCTTTATGAAGATAATGAACATCATTGGTGGCGACTAATGGAATATTTAATTTTTTTGACAATTTTATTATTTCTTGATTAGCGATTATTTGATTTGATAAACTTGGATGATCTTGAATTTCTAAATAAAACCCCTCTTGACCAAATAATTCTTGATACTCTAAACAAAGTCTTTTTGTTTTTTCGTAATCTTTAGCTAAAATAGCTTGTGGAATAGCGCCCTTTAAACAACCACTTAAACAAATTAACCCATGGCTGTATTCTTTTAATAATTCATAATCAATTCGAGGTTTATAATAAAATCCTTCTGTCCACGCTTTTGTTGTAAGTTTTATTAAATTTTTGTAACCTTGCAGATTTTTAGCTAAAAGGACAAGATGGTATTGTTTATTATCAATATTGGATCTTTTGTTGTACATTCCATCAATTGCTAGATAAAACTCAACCCCAATAATAGGTTTTATTCCTTGGGCTTTTGCTTTTTGATAAAATTCTATTACACCATACATATTTCCATGATCAGTCAAAGCCAAAGAATCCATATTTAATTTTTTTGTGTAATCTAAAAGCTCATCGATTTTAGGCAAACCATCGAGTAAACTATAATGACTATGAATGTGAAGATGAGAGAATTTCATAAAAACATGAAAACAAATAATTTTTAATGACAAATAATTTATTATGTAAAATGCAAAAATCAAAATTAAAAATGACAGTTAAAACTGTAAAATTATTTTTTATTTAATTCTATTTTAAATTTTGTGTTATCGCGCTCTTACTTCTTTATTTTGACGTTTTTTATTTTGATGTTTAATATTAAAATGTCTTTTAAATTAAAAAAAGAAATGTCATTTTATGACGACATTTATTAATCAACGAAGTTAAAGACGAATTCAATTATTTTCCATTTTAAGATTTACATTTTTCATTTTTCCTAATTCTGCATTCTGTATTCTAAATTCTAAATTTATTTCTTTATCACTTTTATTTTTTTATATTCTGTTTCTTCTTTATTATCGTATTTTTCTTCAGTTTCCTCTTCTCTTCTTTTTTCTTTAAGATGATCAATAAACGCAGAAAGGCCATGAGAAAATAATGTTAAAAAAGCTCCCATAGTAGACACCTTGCTTTTTAAAGCCTCAATTAATTCTCCAAACGCTTCAATTTTTCGATTGACATTTTTACTTATTTTATAAGCATCTCGAAGCATTACCACTAAATAATATAATCCCCAGCAAAAAAGAATTGTTATCCATAATACACAAAAAGCAAGAACTAAAAATAATAAATCCTGACTTGTTTGAATCATAAAATGTAAAAATGTAAAAATTAAAAAATAAAATTCATTCTTTAAATGATTAATCATTTTAACTTTTTTTTAAAAAAAATAAAAGACTACAAATCAGACAAATTTAAACTGGATAAATAATAAAAATATGCTATTATAATAACAATTTCCCTTCCAAAGAAGTAATTAAAATTACCACGGTAACCGTATTAATTTTACAAAATAGAAATTTTTTTATTTTAAATTTTACACTATCATTTTACATTTTGATTTTTACATTTTTTATTTTAATGTTTTATGCCACTTTTTAGCAAAAAAAAACAAGAAAATGGAAATAATACACAAGGATCTGAATTAGAATTAAAATCAAAACAAGAGACTCCCACAGAAATTTTAAAAGAACCAGAGATTATTAAAAAAGAAAAAGAAAAAGAAGAAGACGTTGAGTCTCAAAAAATAGAAGAAGCGTTAAAAAAAACACCTACTATTCAAGTTTCTCAAATTCCTTCAATAATCACGCCTCCTGAAATAATTATTAAAAGCGCGACGCAACAAACCATAGAAAAAATTTTATCAGAAGATTTAGATGATATTTTTTTTAATTTATCTCCAGAAAAACAAAAAGAGATTGAACAAGAAAAACAAAAAACTTCTTTAAAAATTGAAAAAATAATTACTCAAATTAAAGTTAAATTAAATAATATTTTTGATTTAATTAAAAAATGGTTAAAATTAATCCCCGGGGTTAATAAATTTTTTCTTGAACAAGAGACAAAAATTAAAATGGATAAAATTTTAGAACTATCAAAAAAAATAAAAAATAATCAATAATACATAAAAAATAATAATTTCACAAAATGAAATAATGAATTATTTTTTTTAAAACCACAATACCCAAAACCTTAATATTTAATTAAATTCTAAACCTTTAATAGCCCAATTACATTTGGGGCTATTGAATAAAACATAATGGATATTGGAATTTGAAATTTATTATTAAATTTTATTTTCTATAATTTTATTAATTTTTTACTACAGATTATTCGTTGCGATGTTGCTATATTGAGTAGTTACTATATTTATATATTTTATTATGTTTTTTAAATTTTTAAATTTTGTAGAACAAGAATATCCAATATTTTTAACAATTTTTTATTTATTAATAAGCCTTTTTATTATTTTGGGCTTATTTTTTTTAATACGAAAAATTTTTATTAATTTTTTAAATTTTTGGCGTATTTTTGATAGAATTACCTTATTAATCACAGTACCCAAAGAAAGCGGAAAAAAAGAAAAAGACGAAGGAGAAAAAAAAATAATTGATCAACTTTCTCCGATGGAAATTTTTTATAGCAATTTAAGTGGACTTAAAATAGGACCAAAATGGAAAAAAATTTTATTTGGACAAGATAATTGGATCGCTCTTGAAATTATTTGCCACCAAGGATTGATTAAATTTTATGTAACCATTCCGCGAGTGCATCAAATTTTTATTGAACAACAAATTCACGCTCAATTTCCAATGGCACATATTGACGAAACTGCAGATTATAATATTTTTTCTCCAACCGGAATAATTAAAGCGGCTTATTTGGGTTTTTCTAGACAATCAATTTTTCCAATAAAAACTTATAAAAAATTAGAATTAGATCCCTTGAACGCCTTAACTAATAGTTTAAGTAAGATTGATGAAAAAAATGAAGGTGTGGCAATTCAGATTTTAATTGAACCCGCAAGTTCAATTTGGCGTAAAAAAGGATTTAAAATAGCTTCGGAAATACATCAAGGGAAAAAACTCAAAGAAGTATTAAAAACACAAACCGTCGGTTTTTTAGGAAAAATTTTTTATACTTTTTTTAATATTATTCAAGAGCTTTTTTTCCTTGGTAACAAGGATAAAGAAAAAACTTCAGGAAAAATAAAAGAATCTTATCGACTTTCTCCAATGGAAGAAGAATTAGTTAAAACCATAGAAGAAAAAGCGTCAAAAGCTGAATTTCAAGCAAACATCAGAATAATTTCTTGCTCAAATATAAAAGAAAAAGCTGAACGAAATCTAAACAATATTGTTAATAGTTTTGCCCAATTTCGAGCCCAAGAATCTAATAATTGTTTAATTAAAATTAGAGCTATGCGCAAAAAAACAATTACAGATTTTATTTATCGAAAATTTAATGGAGCAAAAAAAATAATTTTAAATACAGAAGAACTAACAAGTCTTTTTCATTTTCCTTTATTAACCACGGAAACCCCGAATATTTTATGGCTTTTGGCAAAACGAGCCGCTTGTCCGGTTAATATCCCTCGAGAAGGATTAATTTTAGGAAAAAATATCTATCGCAATCAGGAAACCTTAATAAAAATTAAAAAAGCCGATAGAAGGCGGCATATTTATATTATTGGAAAATCCGGAACTGGAAAATCCGTTCTTATTTCCAATATGGCCAAGCAAGATATTCGGAATGGCGAAGGGGTTTGCGTTATTGATCCTCATGGAGATTTAGTTGAAGACATTTTAACTTGCATTCCAAAAGAAAGAATAGACGATGTAATTTATTTTAATCCGTCTGATACCGATCGTCCAATGGGCTTAAATATGTTAGAAGCAAAAACAGAAGAACAAAAAGATTTTGCGGTTCAAGAAATGATTGCAATTTTTTATAAATTATTTCCTCCAGAAATGATTGGCCCGATGTTTGAACATAATATGAGAAATGTAATGCTTACTTTAATGAGCGATTTAAAAAATCCGGGGACAATTGCTGAGATTCCTCGCATGTTTACAGATCCAGATTTTCAAAAACAATGGATTGATAAACTTAAAGATCCAATTGTCCTGGCGTTTTGGGAAAAAGAAATGGCAAAAACATCAGATTTTCATAAATCGGAAATGCTTGGTTATTTAATTTCAAAAGTCGGCCGTTTTGTGGAAAATGAAATGATGCGAAATATTATCGGACAATCTCGTTCTGGATTTGATTTTAGAGAGGCGATGGATAAGAAAAAAATTCTTTTAATTAATTTAACAAAAGGAAGGACAGGGGAGGTTAATAGTAATTTATTGGGTTTAATCATTGTTTCTAAATTGCAAATGGCCGCTATGGCTCGAGCAGATTTACCAGAAGAACAAAGACATGATTTTTATCTTTATATTGATGAGTTTCAAAATTTTATTACAGACAGCATTGCCAC
>JAGVFS010000034.1 GCA_020057535.1 Patescibacteria group bacterium | reverse complement strand
TGTTGATCAACAACAATCAACTGGAGATGAACAACAATCAACAGACGAAAAAAAAGAAGAAAAAGGCGAGTATGAAGAGGTGAAGGAGGATAAATAATTAACTTGTAACTATGATAGTTTATAGAAAAAATAGAATGTAAAATTTTTAATGCAAAATGTAAAAATTAAAAATTAAAATGATAGATAAAGATGTAAATTATTAAAATTTTAATTTTATTTTTTAATTTACATTGTCATTTGTATTTTGATTTTAATTTTTAATTTTGTCATATTTATGGATTATTACGCAACTCTTGGCGTTCACAAGAACGCTTCTCAAGAAGAAATAAAAAAAGCCTTCAGAAAAAAGGCTCATCTGTATCATCCGGATAAACCCGGAGGAGATGAAAAAAAATTTAAAGAAATTAATGAGGCTTATCAAGTTCTTTCTAATTCTGAAAAAAAAACTCAATACGATCAATATGGAAAGACTTTTGAACAAGCTCAGTCGCAAGGAGGTTTTCATGGATTTGACGGGTTTCAAGATTTTTCTGATTTTAGCGAAGCTTTTCGTAGTAATAAAGGAAACAGAGTTGAGTTTAATTTTGAAGATTTAGGAGATGTTTTTGGAGATTTTTTTGGTGGAAAAACACAAAGACAAACAACTCGAAAAACTCAAGGAAATGATATCGAAGTTGAAATATCTCTTAAATTTGAAGAGGCAGTTTTTGGTGTAAAAAAACAAATAGAAATAAATAAATTTAATACTTGCCTTCATTGTCATGGAAACGCGGCTGAACCAGGAACAAAAATTAGTACTTGTTCCACCTGTTATGGTACTGGACAAGTTCAACATATTCAATCAACTATTTTGGGTCAATTTAGAACAGTTGGTGTTTGTTCGGATTGTCAAGGCGAGGGCAAAAAAGCAGAAAAAAAATGCGTCGAATGTAACGGACAAGGACGCATTAGAAAAACAGAAAAAATTGAAGTGGAAATTCCAGCTGGGATTGATCAAGGACAAACATTAAAACTTTCTCATCAAGGAGATATTGGAATAAAAGGAGGACGAAAAGGAGATCTTTATGTTAACGTTCACATTCTTCCTCATTCTAAATTTAAAAGAAAAGGCAATGATATTTTAAGCAAAACAACAATTACTTTTTCTCAAGCTGTTTTGGGAGATAAAATTGAAGTGGAAACTTTAGAAGGGAAAGTTAGATTAAAAATTCCCGCTGGCACATTAAGTGGAAAAGTTTTTAGATTAATAAACAAAGGGGTTCCCTATCTTCAACATCGAAGTAGAGGGGATCAATTAGTGGAAATAATAATATTTGTTCCTCAAAAATTAACCAAAGAACAAAAAAAATTATTAGAAGAATTAAAAAAACAAGGGTGTTGAGATAGATTTAAGATTTTTAATTTTTATTAAATGCCAAATGTCAAATTTTAGAAATTAGAAATTGTAAAAATTTTTTCTTAAAATTTTTGCCTATTTTACAATCATTTTTCCTTTTTCTCCTCGGTTTTCGTGTCCAAATATATCACAATAAAATTCATATTCTCCGGCTTTTTCTGGAGCATTAAAAACAATAGCGCTAGTTTCTTTTTCAGAAACACCAACAGCCACAGCTAAAAGAACAGGATCTTTAAACCTAAAAACATGCGCCCATTTATCGCCAGAAGTTACAGCAAGACTTACTACTTCTCCAGCTTTAACTTCAAAATTTGATGGAGTAAATCCTTTTTCTGTTACAACGAGCTTAATCATTTGAGGAGGGAGTTGTTTTAAATCTTTAATTGGTTTTGATTGTTGTGGGGCTTCAGGAGATCTAGGAAGAACGTCATTTCTTGCTAATTTTCCAGTAGAAGCAATAACCTGTCCTTCTTTTGTAATTGAATTAATGCCAGGCATAATTTTTTGTTGCGCTTCTATCTCTAAGATTTTATCTTGAGAAATCTGAGATTTTTTTGTTTTAGTTGATTGATTTGAGTCTTTTACTAAAACATTCCAAATAAAAAACATTGCGATTGCCGCAATTAAAATTATTATTGAAATATCAATAATTGATTTTTTATTAAATTTCATAGGCATAAAATAAAAAATAAAAAAATAAAAATTATAAGTTAATTTATTTAAAAATAGATTATTTAATTAAAATTAGAAATTAGTTTTTGTGTTATTTTACAATCAATCCCGCTTTTGCGTTTTGATCTTTGGCAAAAGTTGGCCAATCTTTCCAATCAAAACGTCTACCAATTAAGCGATAAGAAAATTCAGCTGGTTTGTCTCCGCGGAAAATAATTTTTTCTCCTTCAATAAGATAATAAATATTCGCTGACATTCCATATGGAGTTATAAAAACATTTACATTGTCTTTTGAAAAATCAATCGCTTTATACCAAACCCACAAATCACCCCCCTCTTTTATTTTATTAAAATCAATTATATATTCATATTTATTTTCATTTTTGTTGGAAATTGGAAATTTGAAATTGGAAATTAGAGAAAGATTTCCCTTTCCTACATATTCTTCATTTACTCCGCCAGCCATTGAGGAAACATAAGTCGCGTATTTTTTCCCTTTTATTTCATAAAGAGGATCAATAGTTGAAACATTTAATTTACCAGTAATAGTTGCATCAGATGAAACATCTAATTTACCAGTAATAGTTGCATCAGATGAAACATCTAATTTACCAGTAATAGTTACATTTCCACCTAAATCAACAGTCATTTTATCAGTACATTTATACGGATCGACGTTAGAACAAGTTTTTAATTTTAAAAGACTGCCAACTTTAGAATCTGAATCAGCAACCCCAAAAATAATATTTTGATTAGCATTTGTTAGTGTTTTAAATGTCCAGGTTGAACCATCCCATAAACCACCAAAAGTAGTCATTCCTTGAAAATATGAATCATTGCTTTTAGCTACAGTAAGATCACCCTGTGGACTTGTTGTTCCGAT
>JAGVFS010000033.1 GCA_020057535.1 Patescibacteria group bacterium | reverse complement strand
TGTTTTATGGAATCAAAATTTTATTTATATATGCGCTAAAATTGGCTTAAATAAAATTATTTGGGATTTACTTTAGAGTAATTGGAGTCAGATAGAATAATAGAAATTATTTTATTATTTTTTCTTAATTCATAATTTATAATTTAAATTCATTCCTAAATTAGGAATTTAGCTTACTAATTTATTGTATAACAGATTGTGGATAAAAAATAATAAATAAAAATTGACATATTTTAAAAGATAGATATAATTAGACTTAATATTTATAAATATAAAATATTTAAACTATTTTTTATAGAAAAAATAAAAAAATTTAATCAAAATTTTTTAAAACGGTTTTTAAAATAGCTAATAATATTTATTATTTATTTTAAAAACCGCTTCAAAAAGCGGTTTTAAAAATTATTTTACAGAAAGCACTTTGACAATAAAATAGTAATTTTAAATTCTAGTTAGAGTCAAAATATATATTTATTAAGGTATATAGTGGATGTCTTGATATTAGAAGCCGATGAAGGACGTAGTAGCCTGCGATAAGCTTCGGAGAGCTGGCAAGCAAGCTTTGATCCGGAGATTTCCGAATGAGGAAACTCAGTGTTGTTTAACAGCACTACTGCATCGTTTCACAATGAATTCAAAATGTAAAATTAAAACGCAAAATAAAATACAAATTTTTTACACTTTAAAAATCTAAAAATACAAAATGATTTAATAAAAAATATTTTTAAATTTTAATTTGTATTTTTAATTTTTGATATTTGATTTTATTGTGAAGCGATGTGGAGGAAACCCGCTGAACTGAAACATCTAAGTAAGCGGAGGAAAAGAAAAAAATGCCAATACTTCGCACTGGAATTTTTAATAATTAATTTTTATTTTTAATTTTCAATGTTTTTAATCTTAAACAATTAATTCATTTAGAATTTTATTAGAAATTAAGAATTAGAAATTCTATTGCGGAGCAATGGCGCATTCCCTAAGTAGTGGCGAGCGAAAGGGGAACAGTCTAAACTTTTTTAATGTTAAAGGCCATAAACCGTTGTTAAAAAAGGGTTATAAGAAAATTATAGCTAATTTTATGGAGTTAGGATAAAAATTATAATTTCCCTAGCTAAATGGTCTGGAAAGTCCAACCAAAGAGGGTGATAGTCCTGTAAGTAAAAGGGATTATATTTTTTATGATAATTTTCTTAAGTATCACGGAACACGTGAAATTCTGTGAGAAGTTAGCATGACTATATGCTAAGACTAAATACTTCTAATAATCGATAGTGAACAAGTACCGTGAGGGAAAGATTAAAAGCATCCCGGTGAGGGAGATGAAATAGTATCTGAAACTATATACTTACAAAGAGTCGGAGCCCCGTATTTCACTAATATTCGACACAGAATTTAATTTTTAATTTTTATTACTTACATTATGGTAGTGATTTAAGTTTACAACTTTAAAAGTTGTAATTTGTTTAGAAATTAAAAATTAAATTTTTTTGTGGCGAGTGATAGTGAGATACGAGGTAACGGCGTGCCTATTGAAGAATGAGCCAACGAGTGTTCAATGCTTTTTTGTTTAAATCATTTATATGATGAAGGCAAAGTGAAAGCGAGCCTTAATAGGGCGAATCTCATATTTATTTATGAGGAAAAGGCGTTGAATGACCCGAAACCAGGTGATCTATCCATGATCAGGATGAAGCGTTTGTAAAAAAATGTGGAGGTCCGAACCCACTAGCCGTGCAACACTAGGGGATGAATTGTGGATAGCGGAGAAATTCCAATCGAACCTGGAAATAGCTGGTTCTCCTCGAAATAGTTTTAGGACTAGCCTTATATAGAAAACTTAGAGGTAGAGCACTGAATGAGATGAGGAGGTTATCACCTTACTCATTTCAACCAAACTCCGAATGCTAAGTTGAATTATATAGGAGTCAGACTATGGGGTCTAAGCTTCATCAGTCAAAAGGGAAACAGCCCATGATCTCAATCTAAGGTCTCTAAATTTTTCTAATTTTTTTAGAATTTTTTATATTTTTTAAATATAAAAAAAGGTTAAGTGTGAAAAGCAGTGAATTAACTTAAACAATTAGGAGGTTGGCTTAGAAGCAGCCACCCTTTAAAGAAAGCGTAATAGCTCACTAATTTAGTTAATTTGCGCTGAAAATTTACCGAGGCTTAAACCTAATACCGAAGATGAGAATGTCGTTGCTTTGCAACGGCGTGGTAGAGGAGCTTTCTATAAGCAATGAAGTTTTTCCGTAAGGAAAGGTGGAGTTTATAGAAGTGAGAATGTTGGCATAAGTAACAAAAATTCTGGTGAAAATCCAGGACACCGAAAACCTAAGGTTTCCTAGGCAATGACAATCATCCTAGGGTTAGTCGATCCTAAGGCAAACCCAATATAAAGTTGTGGGTAGTCGATGGAAGAATAGGTTAATATTCCTATACTCTATTATTTTTCTCAAGAATTGACATATTTTCAAGCTTTAAGCGCGCTTTGGATATGCGCGTTTCTTTAATTTAAAAGTTAAAGGAGGAAACAAAGCTCTCGAGCAGAGTGAACTTAAGGGGAGAGGGTATCAAGAAAAGATTTAAGAGGTTAAAAATAATAGATTCGTACTAAAACCGACACAGGTAGGTAGGGCGAGAAGCCCAAGGTGGACGAGAGAACCTTTTGTTTAGGAACTCGGCAAAACAACGTGCGTAACTTCGGGATAAGCACTTCCGCTCAACTTTTTTAATATTAAAATTGTTTATTAAAAAATATTTTGTGTAAAAAAATTATAAATTTATTTAATTTATTGAGAATTTACAAAAAGGAATAATTATTTAATATTAAAAAAGTTGGGCGGACGCAGTAAAAGATTCCAAGTGACTGTTTATCAAAAACATAGGTCCCTGCTAACTCGTAAGAGGATGTATAGGGGCTGATGCCTGGCCAGTGTCAGAACGTTAAAAGGATTCGTGAACTTTAGTTTACTAAAGGGCAGCGGAGAATTGAAGCGCTGATGAACGCCGGCGATAACTATGAATGATTGTAGTTATAAAATTTAGCTATTTGCTGGAATATCCTGTTAAGCTAAAAATACTAGCCTATTAAGGGGCAGTGAAAATTTTTTAGATAATCTCTATGTTATGGAGTATGGGACAATCAGCAGGAAAGACTCAAAATATATGAATCAACAAATAAATATTCAGCCAGCTATTGCTTATTATCTAACTGGCTTTGCTGATGGTGAAGGAAACTTTAATATTTCTTTGAGAAAAAAACCAGACCATACAACGGACTGGCAAGTGATATTAACTTTTAATATTTCTCAAAAAGAAAGTTATATTTTATCGCAATTCAAAAAACATTTTGGTTGCGGCCAAATACAACAAAGAAAGAGCGACGGATTATTTATATATGTTGTAAATAATCCAAAATCTTTACAAGAAAAAATAATACCATTTTTTCGAAAATATAAATTTCTATCTCACACTAAGCAATATAATTTTTCTATTTTTTGTAAAATCGCTGATTTAGTTTTTAAAAAAGAACATCTTAATTCTAATGATTTAAAAAAAATTATTGAATTAAGAAAAAAAATTAAATATCAGTCGAGTCAAAAAAAGAAAATATGAATAGAAAAATTTTTTATAAATTTTTCAAGAGAATCCTCAGAGACTATACGCTAAACCGTAAGTTTTTCGAGAAGAAAAATAGCGGATGATATAGTCCGATCTTTATGGAAACATAAAGTCCGCATAAGCGGAAGTCTAAAAAAAGATTAACATCAATAAATCGTCCTATGGTAGCGAATTTCCTTGTCGTGTGAGTTACGACCCGCACGAATGGCATAACAACTTGGAAACTGTCTTAACAAAGGACTCGGTGAAATTGCAATGTGAGTAAAGATGCTCACTAGTCACAGCTAGACGAAAAGACCCCATGAAGCTTTACTATAGCTTGATATTGGATTGAGGTTAAATATGTTCAGAATAGGTGGGAGGTCCGATGTAAAAGTCGGACCGACAGTGAGATACCACCCTTGTTTAATTTTAATTCTAATCTGTCATTTGACGGAAACAGTATCTGGTAGGTAGTTTAACTGGGGCGGTTGCCTTAAGGTAATTCTTTTCCGTGGAATTACAGGGGGCGTTTTGGCTATATGCTGGAACATCCGCAAGGATCTTAAAATACTTATATAGTAAATTATATATAGTGAAAATTTTTAAGTGATGCGGACAATCAGCAGGGAAGTCTAAAAAATGTAAAATTAAAAATGTAAATTTATAAAATTAGTAAAATTATTTCGCGAAGTGAAATACATTAATTTTAAATTTTACATTTTACATTTATTTTATATTTTTTTGATCCCTCAGAGACTACATGCCAAACCCACAAAAATTTTTATGAAGTAAAAATTTAGGTGGGATAATATAGTCCGAACTCTATGGCAACATAGAGACTTTAATGTTTTACATTAAAGATTTAATTTTATAGAAAGTCATATTATAGATATAATAAATATCTTGTAAATTAAATTAACAATTTGCCCAAAAAGTAACGGAGGCGTTTACAAAGGTTGGCTAGATCCGGATAGAAATCGGATTGATTGTGTAAAGGCATAAGCCAGCTTTACTGAAAGACCTACAAGTCAATCAGTCTCGAAAGAGGAACTTAGTGATCCGACCATCCTATTTAGGAAGGTGGAAGCTCAACGGATAAAAGCTACTCTGGGGATAACAGGCTTATCGCGTCCAAGCGTCCATAGCGACGACGCGGTTTGGCACCTCGATGTCGGCTCATCGCATCCTGGGGGTGAAGAAGCTCCCAAGGGTTTGGCTGTTCGCCAATTAAAGCGGTACGCGAGCTGGGTTCAGAACGTCGCGAGACAGTTCGGTCTCCTATCTGCTGTGAACGTCGAAATTTGAAAAGTTCTTTCCCTAGTATGAGAAGACCGGGAAGGACGAACCTCTAGTGATCCAGTTGTCCACCAAGGGCATTGCTGGGTAGCTACGTTCGGAAGAGATAAACGCTGAAAGCATATAAGCGTGAAGCTCTCTTTAAGATTAAATTTCATTTAGATCGGTCAGAGATTATGACCTTGATAGGCTCTAGGTGTAAGCCCTGTAAGGGGTTGAGCCGAGGAGTACTAATCGATCAATTAACATATATTTTGACTCTAATTAGGACTTAAAATTAGTTTTTTATTAAAAATAAATATCAATTAGATATTTTATCTTTAAGTGAAAATTATTAAAATAATATTTATTGATTAATTTTAGTAAATTTTATTAATTTCTTTTAGACAAACCATTATTATAAATATTAGACAAACCATTTATTTAGAATAATTGTTCAAAATTTTTACCAAAATTTGGTTATTAATTAACCAATTGATTGAAAATAAAAAAATAAAAATTTATAAAATTTTCATTTTCAATTTGTTGGTGTTTAGTATCTTCGGCGCTTCTAGCGACGAGGTTATACCTGATTTCCATCCCGAACTCAGAAGTCAAGCTCGTCAGCGCCGATGATACTTTGATTTATCATGGGAAAGTAGGTCAGTGCCGAAGACACTAAACATCAATATTAGACATAACAAATTTAACAATTAAATCTATTAATGTTAATAATTATTTATAAGTAAATACAAAAAGTATAATTTTCTTCAGTGAAGAGTTTGATTTAGAAATTTATTAGCTAATAAAAAATACAATAATTTTTTATTTACGTTTTAAATTTTGCGCTTTCTATTATGCCAAGAGTTAAACGAGGAGTCGCCCATGTAAAACATAGAAAAAATATTTTAAAACAAACAAAAGGATATAAATGGGGTCGAAAAAATTTAATAAAATTAGCAAAAACAGCCATTAATAAAGCTGGAGTTTTTGCTTATAGAGATAGAAAAAATAAAAAACGAACGATGCGTGGATTGTGGCAAATTCGTATTAGCGCCGCTGTTAAAATGCTTGGATTATCTTACAGTAAATTTATTGGTTTTCTTAAAAAAATAAAATAGAATTAGATCGTAAAATTCTTTCAGATTTAGCTCAAAATCATCCCCCAATTTTTGAAAAAATTGTTAAAAAAGCTACAAATAAATAAAAAAAATTCTATAAAAATAGAATTTTAAAATAAAAGTAAATTTGTTTTTTTATTTTTTATAATACACCATTATTCCTATGATTATTTTACGTTTTGTAACGTATGATATTTTAAAAAAAATTGATATAAAAATAAAATGTATTTTATTAAATTAATAAATTTTATGTCTATTATAATTATAAAAACAGGTGGGAAACAATATAAAATTAAAGAAGGTGATATTTTAAAGGTTGAAAAAATTGAGGGGGAAATAGGGGATAAAATTGAATTTAACGAAATTCTTTTAATTTCTGATGAAAAAGGAGAAGATGTTAAAATTGGACAACCTTATTTAGAAGGAAAAAAAATAAAAGCTGAAATTTTAGAACAAGGCAAAGGTAAAAAAATAGTTATCCTTAAATATAAAGCTAAAACACGATATAGAAAAAAAACCGGTCACAGACAATTATACACAAAAGTAAAAATAGAAAAAATAACAAAATAGACTTTTAATTTATTTTATAAATTCTGTCTATTCTTTAAGGCGTTGGTCAAAGTAATTTCATCGGCGTATTCTAATTCCGAACCCATTGGTAACCCGCGAACTAAGCGGGTTTTTTTATTTTAGAAGATTTAAAAATTTTAGTTAAATATAAAATAGTTGTTTCTCCTTTAATGTCCGGATTAAAAGCAAGAATTATTTCTTTAACTGGGGTTGAAAATTGTGAGTTACGAATTCGTTGAATTAATTCTTTAATTTTAAGTTTTTCTGGTCCGATTTCTTTAATAGTATTTATAACTCCATTAAGAATATGATAAAGTCCGTGATATTTATTAGTTTTTTCAATTGTTAATAAATCTTGTGGTTCGGCAATTACACAAAGAATTGACTTATCTCGCTGTGAATCCACGCAAATAGAACAAAAATTAAAACTATCCTTATTAAAATTATTTATTTCTGTAAAATTAAAACAAAGAGAACATCTAATTATTTTTTTTTAAGTTCTTTAAAAGCTAAATTAAATTCTTTTAATTTTCCTTTTGGTTGTTTAAATAAATAAAAAACAAACTTCTCGGCCGTTTTTATTCCAATGCCAAAAAGTTTATTGAATTGATTAATTAAATTTTGAATAGAGGAAGGGAGGAACATAAAAATAATTTAAAAAGCAACTAGTAATAAAATAAAATTTTAGAAAATAAAATTTAATAATAAATTCTAAATTCCGTAGTTATTGGTTATTTTTTTATTCTTCTTGTATTGTTTTTTCTAAATTTCGAAAGCTTACTTTTTTTTCATCAAAGAAAAGTTCAATTTTACCAGTTGGTCCATTTCTATGTTTAGCAATATAAATATCCGCAATATTTTTTTTATGACCATCTTGTTTATAAATATCTTCTCGATAAATAAACATAACAACATCGGCGTCTTGTTCAATCGTTCCGGATTCTCGAAGGTCGGATAATTTTGGAATTGGCGGAATTCTTGATTCTACGGCTCGAGAGAGTTGAGATAGAGCTAAAACTGGAATATTTAATTCACGAGCAATTCCTTTTAAAGATCGAGTAATTTCCGCGATTTCTTGAACTCTATTTTCGTTTTTTCTACTTTCCATTAATTGAAGATAATCAATAATTATCAAACCTAATCCGTGTTCTGCTTGTAAGCGACGGCATTTTGTTCTTATTTCCATAATATTAGCGGTTGCCGAATCATCAATAAAAATTGGGGCTTCAGATAAGACAGCCATCGCGTGTCCAATTTTTGGAAAATCATCATCGTCTTCTTTTTCAGAAAGTCTCCCAGTACGCATTTTCCAAAGATCCACATTTGCTTGGGAACAAATCAAACGATCGACTAATTGATCTTGAGACATTTCTAAACTAAAAATACCAATTGGAATTTTTGTTATACGAGCGGTATTAAGGGCAATATCTAAAGCTAAGGCTGTTTTTCCCATACTTGGACGAGCGGCTAAAATAATTAAATCTGATTTTTGAAGTCCAGCTAAAATATTATCTAAATCAAAAAAGCCAGTTGGCAATCCTCTAAGCTTCCCTTTTTGTTTATGAAGTTCATCAATACGATCAAACGCTTCAGTAAGAATATTTTGAATTGGAATAAAATTTTGTTTTAAATATTTTTGTGAAACCCCAAATAATAAACTCTCGGCTTTATCTAAAAGTTGCGATATATCTTCCACTTCTTCTTGATGTCCTAATTCAGAAATTTCAGTCGCTACGTTAATTAATTTTCTTAAAGTGGCTTTTTTTTGCACAATTTTAGCATAAGTGATAATATGAGCCGAAGTCGGGGTTAATCTTGCCAGTTTAATTAAATAACTTTTTCCGCCTATTCCTTCAAGTTGTTTTTTTTCTTTAAGGCGATTCCCTAGACTTAAAAGATCAATTGGTTCTTTTTTTTCGTAAAGATCCAACATAGACGCGAAAATTATTCCGTGTTTTTCTGTATAAAAATCTTTTGGTTCAAGAATATCGGCAATTTTTATTAAAGCGTTTTTGTCAATTAAAAGTGAACCTAAAACAGATTGTTCAGCCTCAATATTTTGCGGAGGTAAAAGTCCGATTGTATTATTAGACATAAGAATGTAAAATTATGAGTTATAAAATATAAATTTATATTATCATTCCATAATTTTTTATTCAAGTTAATATATTCCACAAATTATCCTCTTGTTAAAATTCGCCTCTCATGGAGGGAATTATATTTTTAGTTAAAATTAACAAAAATTATTTTAGAGGGGGGCGTTTGTTGTGGTAAATTTTTTTTAAAAAGATTGAATTTAATGTTTTTTAAAATTGACGAAAAGGGGATTGAGTTAAAAATAAATTTAAAAATTACTTAATTTATGTTAGACTACTAAATGTAGAATGTAGAGTTTAAAATTTTGCAAAAATTTTTATTTAGAATTTTTATCTGTTTTACATTTTACACTTTGTTGTTTTATTTTTTATGCAACAAGAAATTTGGCATGTTTTGCCAATTCAAAAAATTTTTGAAATTTTAAAAACTACCCAAAATGGTTTAACGGAAAAAGAAGCAAATGAAAGATTAAAAAAAATTGGTTTAAATAAGTTACCTGAAGAGAAAAAAACTTCCATATTAAATATTTTTTTAAATCAATTTAAAAGTCCATTTATTTATATTCTTCTTGCTGCCACGATAATTGTTTTTATAATGGGAGAAAAAATTGATGCCTTAATAATTTTTGTTGTGATTTTTTTAAATGCAATTATCGGAACAATTCAAGAGGGTAAAGCGCAAAATACACTTTTAGCTCTTAAGAAAATGACTGAAACTTTAACAACGGTAATGCGAGATGGGAAAGAAATTATTATTAATGACATTAATATCGTTCCAGGAGATATTATTATTTTACAAGAAGGCGAAAAAATTCCAACTGACGCCCGAGTAATTTTTTCCAATACTTTAAAAGTGGATGAGGCGAGTTTAACAGGAGAATCAAATCCAATGACTAAAATTAATACCTCATTATCAGCCGAACACTTATCTGTTATTGATCAAAAAAACATGGTTTTTAAAGGAACTCACGTTTTAAGTGGTAATGGCATAGTTGTGGCAGTTGCCACTGGATTAAAAACCGAAATTGGCAAAATTGCTCAAAAAATTGCTGTGATTGATACCGAAATTCCATTAAAAATAGAAATTCGTCATCTTTCACGTTTTATTATTATTATAGTTTCTCTAATTTGTATAACACTAATTATTTTAGGAACGCTTTTAGGTAAACCTTTTAATGAAATGTTTATGACCGCAGTTGCTCTTGCGGTTTCCATTATTCCCGAAGGACTTCCAATTGTTATAACTTTAGTTTTAACGACTGGAGTTTGGAGAATGTCAAAATGTTTTGTTTTAGTTAAACGATTACAAGCAATAGAGGCTTTGGGGCAAACAAATATTATTGCTGTAGATAAAACAGGTACGTTGACCAAAAATGAAATAGTTGTTCAATATGTTTATGTAAATAATAAAATTTTTAAAATTAACGGTAATGGCTACGAACCAAAAGGATTAATAATTTTTAAAAATAAAATTATTAATCCTTTAAATTTTCCCGAACTTTTTTTTGTAGGAAAAATTGCGAAATTTTGCAGTAACGCGCGACTTTCTTTTTTACCTGCTAAACAGAATTCATTAGCTGATAAAATAAATGGGAATGAAATCGGAACTTGGGAAATTACCGGGGATCCAACTGAAGCCGCAATGCTTGTGTTTTCTGAAAAAATCAGTGTTTCTTTGGAAGAAAAAACGTCAAAAATTTTTGAATTACCTTTTAGTTATCAAAAAAAATATCATGCCACTATTCATAAAATTGGGGAGAAAAATTTTCTTACAGTTGTTGGCGCGCCAGAAAAAATTCTTGAACTTTGCCAAGATATCTGGCAAAAAGATATGTTTGGAAGCTCAATTTCTAAACAAATGAATGAACAAAACAAAAAAGAACTCACAATAATTTTTCATCAAATGGCTCAAAATGGTTTTCGTGTTGTGGCTTGCGCTATTAATTCAAATGTTGGAAATAATATTAATATAGAAACAATGCCAAAACTTACTTTTGTTAGTTTTTTTGGAATGAAAGACGCGCTTCGGCCTGAAGTTAAAGAAGCAGTGCAAAAAGTAAAAGGGGCTAATATGCGAGTAATTATGATTACAGGAGATCATTATTTAACAGCTCAAGCAATTGCCAAAGAAGCAAATATTTGGCAAGAAGGTGATTTTATTTTTAAAGGAGAAGAAATAGACGCAATGTCTGATGAAGAATTAATAAAAAAACTTGATCGGGCGACTGTTTTTAGTCGAGTAACACCAGATCATAAACTTCGAATTATTCAGGCTTTTCGTAAACAAGGAGAGATCGTGGCAATGACCGGAGATGGTGTTAATGACGCGCCATCACTTGTGGCTGCTGATCTTGGGGTGGCAATGGGTAAAATTGGAACCGAGGTGGCAAAAGAAGCTTCAGATATTGTACTTTTAAATGATAATTTTGCGAATATAGTTCTTGCTGTGGAAGAAGGCAGAAATATTTATAAAACAATTAAAAAGGTTGTTCTTTATCTTTTTTCAACAAATATTGGTGAGGTATTAACTATTATTTTTGCCATTATTTTAGGATTTCCTTTACCTATTTTACCGACGCAAATTATTTGGCTTAATTTTGTGACTGACAGTTTTCTTGATGCTGGTTTAGCAATGGAACCAAAAGAAAAGGAATTGATGCAAAATAAATCTCTCACTTTTTCTAAAAAAAATACGAAGGGTAAAAAATGGATTATTGATAATCTTATGACAAAAAGAATGTTTCTTATGTCCTTACCAATGACAATCGGAACACTCTATCTTTTTCAAAATTATTTTAAAATAGATTTAGCTAAAGCTTTGACAATTTCTTTAACAACGCTTGCTGTATTTCAATGGTTTAACGTTTGGAATTGTCGACATGAATCAAAATCTATTTTTCAAATGAATCTATTTTCTAATAAATTTTTAGTTGGAGCCACAGTGATTGTTATATTTTTACAAATTCTCGCGCTTTATACTCCATTTTTACAAAAAGTTTTACATACTCAACCGCTTGCTTTATCTGAATGGCTAATAATTATTTTAATCGCATCTTCAATTATTGTTATTGAAGAAATAAGAAAATGGTTTTATAGAAAGAGGATAATTGCATAAAATTTCCCCTCATAGTATTTATTTGTTGACTAACTACTGACTAACGATACATCCTATGATAAATACAGAACATATGCAATTTAAATTACATAAAAATACTAAAACACAACCTCTCATTATATAGAGAGGGTTAATTAAAATTTTTTTTAAATTGTTTTTTTTATTTCACTGTGTTAACACGTTGAGAAATATAATATTTAGATTTACGATACTAAAACACGAGATATCTAAACATATTTTAAAATATAAAAATAAATTTCAATAAAATTTAATCAAATTCGTGCCAAATGTAATTTTATGGTTTAATTTTAGCTATTTTTAGCCAAAAAAATAACAACTTTAAGAGGGACTGCACCCCCTAAAAAAATTCAGAAAATTTCCTGTATTTTTTATATTATTACTTTTTTCGAGATGGATCAAGTAATTCTTTAGCTTTCTCTATAGAGAATATCGCTTTTAAAAGTCCAAATATCGCCCTATCTAGCTTGCCGTCAAAATTACCATCTATTTCAATTTTTCCTCCTAAAGTTTGTCTCATTAAAACTATCTCAAATTTACTTTCACGAGGGTTCCAAATTTCTTTTGGTTCCCATCCATCTGCATGTAAAGGAATTTCTTTGTTTTTAGTTATATCAATAAATTTATCCAGATCTTCCATTAATTTTTTTTCATCAAAATTGTCTCCTAATCGAGATTTTAAATTTATGATTAAATTTTCACTATTTCCCCTTGTTATAATTTGTCTATACGCATCAATTATTTTAAGATCTAAATTAGATGAATTAATTTTTGTGTATATTTTTTCATTAAAAAAAATATTTGCTTTTTCTACATTCCCTTTTTCTACAGCCATAAAAAAATCGTCTTTTAAGTTTATTTGAATTGTTTCTTCTACTTGTGGTTTACTAGAAATTGAATATTCGTTTAGTTTATATTCTGGGTCTAATGGATGTAGCGATTTTGAATCTGGTGTTTCTGTTATTATTTTTTGTTCTACTAATTTTTCTTTTATTAATTGATCTAGTGCCGTTTGGTCTTCTATTGATGGCAATATTTGTTGTGGCGTTTTTGGTGTTTCTATTATTTCTGTTATTTCTGGCGCTTCTGGCGATTCTATTGTGGCGCGAGCTGCTATGTCTGCTATTTCTTTAATCTGTAATTTAATTGTTGCTATTTCTTCTGCTTTATCAAATCCTGTAATTTCTTTAACATCTTTTGGTAAAATTTCATTTTCCCAAACTTTTTGAGAAGTTTTTGTCGCATAATCAACTGCCGGACTTTCAGGAGTTACCACTTTGTCAGAATGCCCGTATAATTTTTCAAGTATTCCGTTTAATTTCTCAGAATCCTTTATAATTAATTTATCACCATCAAATTCAATAACCTCTTTTAAATCTCCAGCTTTTACTCCGGCTATTTCGTTATAATCACCTTTAATTAAATTTCTTAAATTCGCTAAACTATTTTCTATTTTACCTAAAATTTCCACGGAAATTTTGTTGTCAACAATCCACCCTTCAGGAATTCCATTGCCAACCACTCTGCGTAACGCTTGATCTAAATATTGTATATTTCCTTTCCCGCCAATTTGTATTTCCATTGAAGTTATTTTTCCAGTAGCATCTTTTATTATTTCCACCCCTTTTTGATCTTTTAGATTTTCTAAAACATCTTGTTTAGGATTTAAAATCTTGTTTATTTTTTCTATTATTGATTCCTTATTTTTTATTGTTTCTACTAATTCTTCTTGATGAGGTCCTAAAATTTTTAATTTATCTGGTTCAAGTTCAGAAATTTTTTGTAAATCATCAAGCTCTATTTTATAAATTATATTATCTTCTGTTATTTTTTTTGTTAAAACTTCTGCTAAAGCAGGATTTTGATTATTAATTTTTTCAAAAAAATTCGTTGCTGATTTTACATTAGCTAATTTTTCATCTAACTCTTCAAGGGTTGTATTACCGCCTTTAGTTATTTTTAAAACAAATTCAGGTTTATTGGTTACGCCTAATATATCTAAATCTTTATTTAAAGTTGCTAATTTTTCTGGATGATTAAGGAATAAATTTGGATTATTTAAAATAATTTTTCCTTGATCTATTTTAGTAATTTTCAAGTCATTAAAAATTGTTTTCAGCTCGTTTAATTTTTCTACATTAATATCATCAGCATTTAATTTTTTATCTTGAGATAATCCAGCTAATATTTTACCTTGTTCTTCAGGTGTAAAATCAGTTAATTCTTTTTTTAATCCATTTACAATATTTATATCTTCTGTATTTAATTTTCCATCATTTCCTATCAACCCCGCGACAATTTCATTTCGGTTATTTATTGGAATATCTTTTAATGAGACATTTAATTCTTTTAAAGTATCTAAATTATCTATACTAGCTACATTACTTAAATCTCCCAAAGGTGAATTTGCTTTTAATGCGTTTTTTACTGCTGCTTCTGTTTCATCTGAAATATGTAAATTATTTAATTGCTCTTCTATTCTGTGATGTTGAGACCAATCAACTCCTATTCCTAGCGCCATACCAACCACAGCTCCTCCTATTATATAAGAATATTTTTTTATCTTTTGTGAGTTTATTTGTTCTTTTAATTTATTTATATCTTTATCTTCTTGGGTAGAAATTTTTTCAGAATTATCTTTTAAGTTATTAATAAGATCATTAAAAATTTTATTTTGTTTAAATTCTAATTCATTTACTCTAAAAATAAAATTTTCCGCTCTGCTTTTTATGGCTGGATTAGCGTCTAAAATTCCTTCTTGTAATCTAGTTTGGACTATAATTCTTTTATTTATTAAATCGGCTATTCTATTATCTGGCACTTCTATAATATCTTTAATTTGTTTTTCCGCGTTATCAAGCATTTCACTTAATTTTTTCATTAATTCAATTTGTTCTTTGGAAATTTCTCTTTCCACCATACTTAAACCAACCGCGGCGCCAGATAAAGCTCCCATTGCTTCTCTGCCACCAAAAATAAATTGAGACGCGGCTAATGTGCACATTGTAACAGCTCCGCTTAACACTCCATAACCAATTGCAACTTCTGCGCTTTCTGTTTTAATTCCACCCCCTCTTAATTGGGAAAACTTTTTAATTGCTTCAAAAAATTTTGAATTCCCTTTTTCCTTTAATTTAGCAATTTCACAATTTTCTATGGCTCCATTTTTCTCGTGCATACTTAAAAATTGAGCAATAAATAAAGCCATTTTTTGTTGTTCTTCTTTATTTTTTTCTGGATTCTCATTTAAATTTTTATATTCATTTTGAACAATTACCCAATTTAAAGCGTTTTTATAAAATTCAACATTAATATTATTTAAAGCTTCTTCATAATTTTCAAGAGATTTATATCCATCAATTCCTATTTTACTTTCTGCGTCTTGATAATTTTTTATTTCTTCTTGAGCTTTTATAGAAGTTGTTTCTCTTATTGTATTACTGATTATTGCCGCTAAATTTTCTCTGCTTAAAAAATTCTTATCAATAATTTCACTTCTATTTTCTTTAAATTGCTTATCAATTTTTTTATTTTTATGTTCTTTGAAGAAAAAACCACAAGTGGTTTTTAAAATTGCCGCGATTCCTCCGGCAATTATTAAAGACGATCCTCCAGTTCCTACAATAGTAGAAAAGCCAAGCGCTAATCCGCCGAATAAAGCTATATTGCCAGCTATTTTTCTTTTTGCTCCCCATAAATTTTTCAACAACCCCTTTTCTAATAATTCTTTATTTATTTCTGATTTTATATGAGCTTCTATAATTTCTCGAGTTTTATTAAAAATAACACTCTGTTGTTCTAAGTTAATCAATTCTTGTTCAGTAAATATTAATTTAAATTTATTACCCAATAATTCATTAATTTTTTCTATATTATTTTGTTTAAAAAATTGCTTTAGTTGTTCCAAATCTTCAGTAGTTAATTTTTCTAAAATTTTTTGCGGTTCAATATCAAGGTAGCCGAGTTTTTTTTCAGCTTCTTTTATATTTTCAATAAATGTTTTTTTTTCTTGTCTATTCATATTTTATTATTAAAAATAATTTTTAGTTAGTCTTATTTACTTTTGTTTTTAATTGTTTAAGTCCATCAATAAATTCTTGCGCAAATTCTCGCAATCCTTTTTCCATTTTTTGTTCAAAATTAGGAATATAAACATTAAAAAAATCTAACAGCGCTTTTTGATCTGGATTAGAATTTTTTTGCATTAATTCATTAAATGCTTTTATTCCTTTTTCATCTAATTCTTTTGTCATCAAAACACCTAAACGTCTTTGCGCTTCTATCATTAATTTTTCTTCATATTCATCTAAAAAACTTTTTGGCAAATTTTTCATATCCGCTTTTAAAATAATATCTTTAATAAATTGTTGTAAATCTTTTATCATATTTTTTCTCCTCTTTTGTCCATTTTTTATTTTATAATATAAATGGATTATTTAAAAATTAAATTTTTTATTTTTTAATTATTTTTTTTAAAAAATAATTTTTATTTGTAATCCTATTTTTTTTCTTGCTAATGCATTTATTTTTTTATCTATTTCATCAATGATTTCATGATATATATCGGCGGCTAAATTTTGATATTTTGGTAAAATTGTTTTTAACAAAGTATTTATTTTATCCGTTATTTGTTCCACTGTTTCTTATGGTATTTCGTCTATTTTTGTATTTCTTTTTATAAAACTTTTTTTGTATTTTTTATTCTTCTGCGCCTTTCTCTTTATCATCTTTTTCTTCTGTTGTATTCTCAATTTCAGCTTTTATTGAATTAAAAATTAATGACCATACTATATTTTTATATTGTTTATCATCTATTCCTTCATATTCTTTTGTCATTCCTTCATGTCCTTCCATCATTTCTTTATATTTTTCTTTATTACTATTAATAATAGTTTCAATTAGTTGATTTTTTTTATTCTGAAATTTTTTATTAAGTTCATTTTTGATCTCTTCTAAAATTTTACTAAAATCTTCCTCAGTAATAATTTCTTTTTCTTTTTTGACATTTATTTCATCTGCTTTTATTGTTATTTCTTTTTCCATATTTTAAATATATTAAAATTAAAAATATTTTTTGTAAAATTTATTTTTTATTTATTTTTATATATACTTTACAAATTTTTTTTCACTTTTTTAATTTAGAGACAACCCTCGATAAAACGTTTTTAAAAGAAACCAATAGTTATGTGAGACTGTAGGGGTTTTTAAAAATTTCCACACGATTTTGCTTAATATTAAATTTTAATAATAAATAAATTCAAAGTGTTGGGATATTATTTTTTAATAGCTATTTTAGCTATCTTTTCTTCTTTTTCTTTTCTTTAGAAGAAGTAGCATCAAAATTATTTTTTGTCAATCAATTATATAATACAACTTCTATACTTCATTAGCGTTTATTTGATTATTTGAATTTAGCTATAAGGGAATTCTGTTAAAAAATAAAAGAATAAAGAAAATTATCCCATTTGACAAAAATTTGTCAAAAAAATAAGATAGAGGTGTAGAACAATTAAATTTAAGCATCTATAGACCGACGAGAGAGATTAAAAACCTCAACAAAAAATTAAAACAATATATAAAATATTTATTTTTTGCTATATTTAAAAAGAAAGAAAAAACCATTGCTTTTGTTAATAAATATAATTTTGAAAAAAGATTAAAATTTTTAAATTACAAAACACCCTCAACAATTTTTAATTATGAAAATTATTGTTACTAAAAATTTTTTAGAAACGCAAAAAGTGGCGGAAAAATTAATTAAAAAATTAAAACCTGGAGATGTTTTAACTTTGAAAGGAAATTTGGGAAGTGGAAAAACTTGTTTTGCACAAGGATTAGCTAAAGCATTGGGAATAAAAAAAATAATAACCAGTCCAACTTTTGTTTTATTAAAAATTTATCCTGTTAGATGTAAAATAACCCCTGTTAAATTCAGCAAGGTTGGCGTAAAACAATTAAATACGGTAAATATTAACATAAAAAAATTATATCATTTTGATTTATATCGTTTAAATAATGAAAAAGAACTTTTAGCCTTGGGATTTGAGGAAATTTTAGAAAAAAAAGATGGAATTATTGTTTTAGAATGGCCTGAACGGACTCAAAAAATTTTACCTAAAAAAAGAATAAATATTAATTTTAAATTTATTGACGAAAATACGAGAAAAATAAAGATAGAAAATTTAATTAACTAGGGGCTTGTAGTCTAAATTAGGCAAAATAATTTTTATTTAAAAAATAAAAATTGCTTGTTTAAGAGAAAAAAAAATAAAATTTATCAAAGTTTAGTTAAACTTTTTTTAATTTCCAATCTCTAATTTTCTAACAATCTTTTATGAAAATAAATATTGAAATTTGGCAAATTGCTTTAGGATTAATAATAGTTGCAGTGAGCTTGTTGATTTTTTTAAAATTTATTAAAATAATAAAAAGTTTTTTTCGCGGAAGAAAACTTTATGGAATAGATAAAAAAGAAATTAAAAAAAGATGGCAAGAAATTGAAGAATTATTAAATAAATCAAGCGAGATGAGTTATAAATTAGCGGTAATGGAAGCAGATAAATTATTGGATTATATTTTAAAATCAATGTTTTTTCCCGGGAGTACATTAGGTGAGCGATTAAAAGTGGCTTGTTGTAAATATGAAAAATTACGACGAGTTTGGTATGCTCATAAAGTTAGGAATCAATTAGTTCATGAAACAAATTATCATCTTAGCTATGGCGAAGCCAAAAAAGCGCTTAATATTTTTAAAAAAGGGTTTGAAGAATTAGGAATAATGTAAAAACATAAGAAATATGAAAACAAAAAAACAAAAATTAATTTTCAATAAAATTTACCTTTCGCTTTTTGAATTTTTTAAAAATAATTTTAATTAACGATAAAAAACGAGGGATGTGTGAATTAAAAATTTAAATTGAAAATTTTACTTATTTTACATTTCTATTTGTCATTTTATGTCTGAAGAAAAAAAACAAATTAATAAAAATCAGTTAAAAACTGATCATCTAATAAGCGATGTCTTAAAAAATGTTTCTCAACAAAAAGTTTTTTTAAAAAACGCTTCACCTAAATTAACTTTTATTTTAGGTCTAGTTATTGGTATGATTATTTTTAGTTTAATTAGTTTTATTTCTTTGTTTTTTATTGAAGCGCAAAAAAATCAATTAAATAAAGAAAAGTTTGTGAAAAATAAAGATTTTATCCCAAATATTAAACCGCCAACTACCCCTCCTCCTTCTAAACTTTAAGAAAAATTAAAATAGCCATTTTTAAAATGGCAAAAAACGATCACATTAAAAATGATAACATTAGAGATAATTTTGTTGTGTTAGGCAACTTTTAGTTATTTTTTTCTTATTTATATTTGTTTCTTATACAAGAAACGCAAATTTTAGTTTTTTCCCCATTAATTTTTTTTGTTTGCAAATTTATATGCTGTCGTTTTTTAGTAGCAATATTTGAATGACTACGACTATTGGCATTGAGCGATCCTCGTTTACAAACAGAACATTTTCTAGACATAAAATAAAAATGTAAAAAATTAAAATACAAAGTACGAAATGTACAATGCAAAAAATAAAAATAAAAAAACAATCGACAATTTTGAAATTAAAAAATATAAATTTTAAATAAAAATTTAATTTATAATCTTCCACTTCTTTTTTTAATTTTTAATTCTTAATTACATTTTACCACATTTGTATTTTTTAGAAAAGTCATATATAATAAATTTATGTTTTTTGAATATTTATCTACGCAACCATTATTTACAATTGTTACTCTTTTAGGAATTATTTACGCATTGACTATTCATGAGTTTTTTCATGCATTTGCAGCTACTTTTTTAGGAGATAACACCGCAAAAGATTTGGGACGATTAAGTTTAAACCCTCTAGTTCATCTTGATTTTATTGGTTTTTTAATGCTATTATTTATTGGTTTTGGCTGGGGAAAACCCGTACCCTTTAATCCAGATAATCTTAAAAATCAAAAATGGGGGTCAGCAATTATTGCTTTTGCTGGTCCTTTGTCAAATATTATCAGTAGCTTTATTTTTTTAGGAACCTTGAAATATTTAATTCCATCTTTAAATTTATTGTTAAGTGATTTATTAATTTATTTTTTAAATAATTTAATTTTAATAAATATAATTTTAGCAATTTTTAATTTAATTCCAATTCCTCCCCTAGATGGTTCTAAAATTTTATTTGCTGTTTTACCAGATCAATTTGAAAATTATAAAATTTCTTTAGAACAAAACGGCCCATATATTTTAATTGGATTGCTTGCTTTAGATAGTTTATTTAATATTGGAATTTTTAGTAATTTATTTAATTGGATTATTAATTTAATTAATTTAGTTTAAAAAAATTTGACTTAAAAAAAATAATATGTTATGAATGAATTCATAATTCATAATTCATAATTCATAATTCATAATTCATAATTCATCTTATGCCTACAATTAATCAATTAATCAACAAACCGAGAAAAAAGAAAAAAATTAGAAAAGTTTCAATTTTAGGAATTGTTTTTAATAGTTTAAGAAGAACAAAAAAAACTTTATCTAAAGGAGCACCTTTTAAAAGAGGGGTTTGTATTAAAGTTGGAACAATGACTCCTAAAAAACCTAATTCAGCTTTAAGAAAATTTGCCAGAGTTAGACTTTCAAATGGAATGGAAGTAGTAGCTTATATTCCTGGAATTGGTCATAATTTACAAGAACACTCTATTGTTCTTTTACGAGGGGGAAGAGTTAAGGATTTACCTGGAGTTAGATATCATATTGTTCGAGGGGTTTTTGATGCTCAAGGAGTACAAGGAAGAAAACAAGGTCGTTCGCTTTATGGAGCAAAAAGAGAGAAAAAAGTATAAAACAATAGAGATATTAAAATACGAGAATCAGAATTTTTATTCTGTATTCATAATTTTTAATTTATTTTTATGAGAGGAAAAACTATATCAAAAAAAGAAATATTACCTGATCCAAAATTTAATAATATTATAGTTGCTAAATTTATTAATCAAATTATGAAAAATGGAAAAAAAACAATAGCTCAAAAAATAGTTTATGAATGTTTTGATATTTTAAAAGAAAAGATTTTTCTATCTGATAAATCTACTAATAAAGAACAAAAAGATATTGACGTTTTAGATGTTTTTAATAAAGCTTTTAAAAATATTATGCCTATTATTGAAGTAAAAGGGAGAAGAATTGGAGGGGCTAACTATCAAGTTCCAACAGAAGTTAAAGGAAATCGAAAAATTACTTTAGGATTAAGATGGCTTATTGCAACAGCTAAAGCAAGAAAGGGAAAATCAATGAAAGAAAAATTAGTAATGGAAATATTAGACGCTCTTAATAATGCTGGTGGTGCGATTAAGAAAAAAGAAGATGTTTATAGAATGGCGCAAGCTAACAGAGCGTTTGCTCACTTTGCTAGATTTGGACAAAGACATTAAAATATAAAAACAAAAATAAAAAATCGAAAAATATGTTATCTATAAATTTTATCTATTTAATCACTAATTTCGGTGATTTTTAATTGTAGTTTTTTATTCTAAAACGATCTTTGGTAGAGATTTAATTTTATTAAATCTAAATTTTGACAAAAATTCTGAACAATATTATAAAATTTTTTATTTTAAAAAAATAATTTTTTAAAAAATAAATAGTTTATTATA
>JAGVFS010000077.1 GCA_020057535.1 Patescibacteria group bacterium | reverse complement strand
ATTATCAAAAATTTACTCCAAAATATGGCTGGCTAAATGTACAAACTCTTCAAAAAATGCCTAACTTTGAAAGTTGGGATGATTTTCTTGATAGAAAAAAATTAGACAAAAAAAAAGAATCTTAAAATTCTTATAAAGAATTATAAATTTATATTGAATTTAATTTTTACATTTTTATTTTATGTCTTTTAATTTTAAGACTAAAAAAATAGAAAATAATAAAGAGAAAAAAATCGAAAACAGTTTGGATGAAATTTATAATATAGAAAAAAGAAAGGAAGAATTTGATTTTTTTCACTTAGAGCATAAAGAAAAAAATAAAACGATCCAAATTTTAATGAGAATTTTATTTTTTTTATTTATTATATTTGGAATATCCGTGGTTAGTTTTTTAATTTTTAATAAACAAACGAAATTTTCTGGAGAAAAACTTATTTTTCAAATTGAAGGACCAACAGAAATATCTTCTGGCAGTGAAATTTCTTATCAAATAAATTTAGACAATCAAGAGAGTATAGATTTAATCGACCTATCTGTTGACATTAAATTCCCTTCAGATTTTAAATTAAAATTTTCCTCTCTTGAGCCAATGGAAAATTCCAATACTTGGAAAATAGAAAAAATAAAAGCTGGAGAAAAAAAACAAATTAAAATTCTCGGACAATTCTTGGGAGAAGTTGGAACTTCAAAAACAATCAGCGCGATTTTAAATTATCGACCAATTAATTTTTCGTCTTTTTTTAAAAAAAATAATTCAATCACGACTATTTTAAATAAAGCAAGCGTTGTTTTAGATATTAACGCGCCAGAAAAAGTTTTAGCAGATGGATTAATTGGTTATGAAATTAAATATAAGAATGACACCCTTTTGCCATTAGAAGCCATTAAAATTATTATTAAATATCCGGAAAATTTTAAATTAATAAAATCCGAACCGGAAATTTTACAAAGCGACGAAGATATTTGGTTTTTTAGCAATCTTCAACCAGGGGAAGAAAAAATATTAAAAATAGAAGGAGAAATGAAAGGCATTGTTGGAGAAATTAAAGAATTAAAAGTAAGTTTGGGAATTATTGATCAAGATAATAAATTTCGTTTGCAAACAGAAAAAACTAGCATAGTTTCTTTAATCGCTTCTAATTTATTTGTAGAATTAAGAATAAATTCTCAAACATCCGCAACTCAATCGGCTAATTTGGGAGATATTTTAGAGTATGAAATTTTTTATAAAAACAATGGGGAGACGGAAATTAAAAATTTAATTTTTGAAATTAGATTAGCTAGCCCTAATTTACGATGGCAAAAATTAGAAACAAAAACATTGCCTCGCGAATTAGAATTAGTCAGTCGGAATTCTTCCTCTTTTTATAAATTTCTTGATTCAATAGAAGGTAACGCTTTTTTAACATGGTCTAGAGATCAAATTCCTCAAATTTTTTCTTTAAAACCAAAAGAAGAAGGAAGTATTCCCTTTAAAATTTTTCTTCAAGATAAAATATTTTCCAGAGAAAGCGAAGCTGAAGATAAAAATTTTCCAAAAAATTTTTATTTAGAAAGTATAGTTAAAGTAAAAGCAAAAATAGATGAATTAGAACAAAGCAATTTTGAAATAAATAGCCAAAAAATTATAACAAAAATTAAAACACAAACGGAGCTTAAAATTGAAATTGGACATTTAGGTGATGGCGCTTGGCCACCAAAAATAGACAATAAAAGCGAATATCAAGTTAATTGGAAATTAAACAATGTGATGAATAATTTAAAAAATATTAAAATCTCCACTTTTTTGCCTGAAAATGTGGAATGGAAACAAGAAAGTAAAGTTACGACTGGTGAGATAAAATATAATCCAGAAACTCGCGAAGTGAGTTGGGAAATTAATTGGTTACCAACTTATGTTGGCGAGCCATTTTCTGAAACTAAGATTGAAGCAAATTTTAAATTAAGCATAAAACCAGAATGGCTAAATGAATCTATTGTTTTACTAAAACAAACTTTTTTAAAAGCAGACGATGAATTTATTCAAGATTCTATTTCAATATCATACGATCAGATTAGTGAGGGACAGTCCCCAACAAATACCCCCTTAAAAGATCAATAACCATAAGGTCTACAAAATTTTTTTGTGATTTGGCGGCGATTTTGTTTAAAATTTTATAAAAAGTAAAATTTTTAAAGAAAAATATATAAATTAAACAAAATCATGTCAAATACTATTTTTACTCATTTTAACCTTTATTTATGTGGCTTTTGAGCCTTTGAAATTTAGGGACTGTCCCCATTTATAATATGACTCAATTTCAATTGATTAAAAAATCAAAAAAATCTCAAGCGCGATTAAGTTTATTAAAGACTTCTCATGGTAATATTGAAGGGCCTTTTTTTATGCCAATTGCTACGCGAGGAGCAATAAAAAATTTAACTCCGGAAGAAGTTAAATCTTTAAGAAGCCAAATTATTCTTTCAAACACTTATCATTTAATGTTAAGACCAGGAATAAAAGTAATTGAAAAAATTGGATTGCATAAATTTATGAATTGGAATGGTCCAATTTTAACAGATTCTGGAGGATTTCAAGCGTATTCATTAGGAGAAAGACAAAAACAAAAAAATAGTGAAACACTAAAACAAAAAGTGAAATTTTCTGAGAAAGGAATTGAATTTTATTCAGAAGTTGATGGAAAAAAAATTTTTCTTTCACCAGAAAAAGCAATTGAAATTCAAATGATTTTAGGTTCAGATATTATTATGGTTTTGGATCAATGTGTTGCTTTACCGTGCGATTACAAAAAAACAAAACAAGCTATGGAATTAACAACAAGATGGGCAAACATCTCGCGGGAATATTTTTTAAAAAATAAAACAAAAGATCAAAAGTTATTTGGCATTGTTCAGGGAGGAACATATAAAAGATTACGTTTACAAAGCGCGAAAGATTTGGCTAAAATTGATTTTGATGGATATGCAATTGGCGGATTGGCTGTTGGCGAACCAAGAAAAAAAATGCTTGAAGTTTTAGATTGCGTTGTTCCAATTTTACCAGAAAATAAATCACATTATTTAATGGGCGTTGGTAAACCAGAAGAAATTATTGAAACAGTAAAAAGAGGAATTGATATGTTTGATTGCGTTATTCCAACGCGAAACGCTAGACATGGAACGATATATAAATTTTCAATTGATTCAACAAAATCACCACAAGCTTTTAATTTTCAATTTTTAAATAAATTCAATTTACCAACTAACAAACAAAATTCAAAATTCTATGAGATACTTCGGATTACTAATTCTAAATTTGAGTATGATTTACAACCAATAGATTCAAATTGCGATTGTTATACTTGCCAAAATTACTCTCGCGCTTATTTACGGCATCTTTTTATGACTAACGAATCGCTCGGATTTCGCCTAGCCACAATTCATAATTTAGCTTTTTATTTAGGATTAATGGAAAAAATTAGAAAAGGAATTTTAGAAGAAATTTTATAAAAAAAGCGTAATCATCAATCTATCCACATAAATAAACATTATTTTATATTTTAAATTTTTAATTGTTCTAATTAAGAGCAATTTGTTCTAAATAAATTCCAAATCCCTAAGCGCCAAATTCAAAATCACAATGTTTAAAAATTAATTAACTTTTGTTGTATTTTAATTTATGATTTTGATCATTGTGGTATTATTTAGATTAATTTGTTTTACTGATTATTTATTTTATTTTTTATGGAAACAATTATTATTTCTCTCGGTGGATCATTGATTGTTCCAAATAAAATTGATTTTAATTTTTTGAAAAAATTCAGAAATTTAATTTT
>JAGVFS010000075.1 GCA_020057535.1 Patescibacteria group bacterium | reverse complement strand
TTTTTTTTGAAACGTATTATATTGATAAATTTTAAAAAACTTGATACAATAAAAATGTCTAAATCATTATTTTATTTTTTATAATAAATCAACCACGCTAAATTTATAATTTGGCGAGGGGGGGAAATTTTATGCAAAAAGAAACAAAAATATCAGATAAAACTAAAGCTGCCCTTGAAGCGATTTCTCAAATTAAACAACGTTTTGGCGAAGGGTCAATTATGAGATTAGGAGAAGCTAGGGCAATGCAAGTAGAATCAATCCCAACTGGTTGTCTTTCTTTAGATATTGCTTTAGGGGTAATGGGTATTCCGCGAGGACGAGTGACAGAAATTTTTGGATTAGAATCTTCGGGAAAAACAACTTTAGCTCAACACATAATTGCCGAAGTTCAAAAACAAGGTGGAATTGCCGCTTTTGTTGATGCCGAACACGCCCTTGATCCAGAATATGCTAAAAAAATAGGTGTTAATATCGATGAACTCTTGATTTCTCAACCAGATACTGGAGAACAAGCGTTAGAAATTGTTGAAACTTTAGTTCGTTCTAATGGAATAGATGTAATTGTCATTGATTCTGTTGCCGCTTTGACGCCAAAAGCGGAAATAGAAGGGGAAATGGGAGATTCTCACATGGGTTTGCAAGCGAGATTAATGAGTCAAGCTTTAAGAAAATTAACTGCCATTATTAGTAAAACAAAAACCGCTGTAATTTTTATCAATCAGATAAGAATGAAAATCGGGGTATTTTTTGGCAATCCAGAAACGACAACTGGCGGTATGGCTTTAAAATTTTATTCTTCAATTAGAATTGAAGTAAGAAAAGCGACGCAAATTAAACAAGCAGAAAAAATTATTGGCAATTTAATTAAAGTTAAAATAGTGAAAAATAAATTGGCCGCTCCTTTTAAAACTTGTGAATTTGATATTATGTACAACGAAGGAATTTCTATTACAGGCAATCTTTTAGATTTAGGAATAGAGCATAAAATAATTTCTAAAACAGGAAATTCTTATTCTTTTAAAGCTATCAAATTAGGCGTCGGTCGTGAAACGACTAAAAATTTTTTAAAGGAAAATTTAAAATTACAAAAAGAAATAAGAAATGAAATTATAAAAAAAATAACAAACAACGCGTAACCCATAAGCGAGTGGCAATTTTGTAAAGCAGGATAAATTAATGTAAAATATAAATAGACAAAATGTAAAATACTAATGCAAAAATAAAAAAATAGAATTAGAAATTTTTTTAATATTTTATTTTACATTTTTATATTGTCTATTTTGCATTTTGATTTTTTATTTTTATATTCTTATGTCTAATCGTCATTTAGCGAGAACTATTATTTTACAGACTCTTTATCAATGGGATTTTAATAAAGAAAAAAATGAACAAATTCCGTTTATTTTAAATAATAATCTAAAAAATTTTGCTCCGGGAATTAATGATCAAGATTTTATACAAAAAATAATCAATGGAATTATTGAAAATATAAAAGAAATAGACGAATGTATTCAAAAATACGCGCCAGAATGGCCAATAGAAAATATTACGATTATTGATCGCAATATTTTAAGAATAGGATTTTATGAACTTAAATTTTCTTTGGAAATTCCTCCAAAAGTGGCAATTAATGAAAGTATAGAATTAGCAAAAGCATTTGGGGGGAGTTCGTCGGGAAAATTTGTTAATGGCGTTTTAGGAACTTTTTATAAAAATAATTTTAAAAAATGAAAAAAAATTTATTTGAATTGGAAAAAAAAATAAATATTTTTTTTAAAAATAAAGATTTATTGAAGCAGGCTTTAATTCATAGATCTTATTTAAATGAAAATCCAAAGTTTCATTTAGAACATAATGAACGTCTAGAATTTTTAGGAGACGCGGTTTTAGAATTAGTTGTGACAGAATTTTTATACAAAACATATCCAGATAAATCAGAAGGAGAATTAACTAATTTTAGGGCAAGTTTGGTAAATTCTCAAATGCTTTCTGTATTGGCTTTTGAACTTGATTTAGATAAATATATTTTTTTAAGTAAAGGGGAGGCGCAAGAAAATTCAAAAGGAAAAGCGCGATGCTATATTTTAGCAAACGCGATAGAAGCTTTAATTGGATCTATTTATTTAGATCAAGATTTTAAAAAAGTGAAAAAGTTTATTGAAAAATATTTTTTAGTAAAATTACCCGAAATTTTAATTAAAAAAACCTACATTGATCCAAAAAGTAAATTTCAAGAAATTGCTCAAGAAAAAACAAGAATAACCCCTTCTTATAAAGTTTTAAAAGAAAGCGGACCTGATCATGATAAACATTTTCAAATTGGGGTTTATTTAGATAAAGATTTAATAGCGAAAGGAGAGGGGAGTTCTAAACAAGAAGCCCAAATTAAAGCGGCAAAAAAAGCCTTGATAGTAAAAGGATGGGAAGATTAAAAATCAAAATCAAAATACAAAAACAAAATAAATCAATCTAATCGCTCCTAATTTTTAATTAATTTAAACAAATTGTTTTGGATTTGTTTAAATTAATTGAGGTTAATTAGAACGATTTTACATTTTGTTTTTTATGTGTTAATACATTTTAATTTTTTAATTTTTCGCCCTGTTAAATAATTTTATTTTATAAAATTTCTGTTTTATAGAATTTAACTGGGTAAATTTATTTTTATGACAAAAGAATCTTGTATAAATAAAGAAACTACTGAACTTTTTAAGGCTATTTTAAACTTAAAAACACTAGAGGAATGCGAAAATTTTTTTTGCGATCTTTGTACTTTGGATGAAATAAAAAAAATGGAAAAAAGATGGCAAATAGCCAGAATGCTTTATCAAGAAATACCATATCGAGATATTGCGGAAGAACTTAAAGTAAGTAGCACAACTGTAAGTAGAGTAGCGCAAGGGTTATATCATGGCGCTAATGGGTGTATTTCAGTTTTAAAAAAATTAAATAATAAGTAATAAATATTGGTTATAATTTAAAATTATTAATTTATGCAAAAAAACTTTAAGAAATTTTTTTTAATTTCAATAAGCGCTTTAATAATTTTATTTATTTTTTGGATTATTTCTTTTATTTATATTTTAATTTATGCTAAAGGTGATAATTTTGAAAAAGCAGATGTGGCGGTTGTTTTTGGAGCAGCAGTAAAATCTGATGGTACAGCTAGCGATACTTTATATTTTAGAACAATGACAGCTATCAATCTTTATAAAAAAGGAAAAATTAAAAAAATAATTTTTTCTGGTGGAGCATTAGAAGAACATTCTTTTAATGAAACAGAAGTAATGAAACAAATAGCAATTAAAGAAAAAATAAATTTAAAAGATATTTTTTTAGAAAAAAATGGATATTCTACTTTAGCTACAATGAGAAATATAAAAGATATTTTAAAAGAAAATAATTTTAAAAGTGTCGTATTAATTAGCCATTATTTTCATCTTGCTAGAATTAAAATGTTTTCTAAAAAAATAGAAAATTTAGGAATTAAAGTTTATCTTTATCCAGCTAGAAGTTTACCTTTAGTTAAAGAAAATTATTTTATTTTTAGAGAAAATATTGCTTTAATTTTTTATTTTTTTAAAACTTGCAATGGTTTAATTTTGTAAGTCATTAGAGAAATTGTTAAATTCAAAAAGATTATAAAATCTGTTTAAGTTTAAATACAATAGTGCGGTAGTAAGAATAGAAACTATTACAAAATCTATCAATTAACCAATTGTTAAAATGCTTGTGGAGTCAAAATAAAGTGGTAGTATGTATTCTTGACATAATTTTTATATATGTTATAGTTGTGGATAATTAACCGTAGACAATGGGTAGTTTTTTAAAAAAATATAAAACCCATCAAGGTTATAAAATAATAAAATAACAGAAATTTTATTTCTAATAAAATTATTTAATAAAGTTAACCTAAATAATTTTATGATGATCCAAGGATTTATTTAAGTTAATTGGGTTAATTAGAATAATTAGAAATTTTATTTATTTTGTCTACGGAAACGTAGATTTTTTATTTTTTTTAAAAGTTAAAAATTAATTTTATGGCCAAAACCAAAGAACAAAAACAAAAAATAGTGGAACAATTAATTAATAAACTTTCTCAAATAAAATCAGCGGTTTTTATAAATTATTATGGTTTAAAAGTTAAAGAACTTCAAAAATTACGAAAACTTTGCAAAGAACAAAAAATTGATTTTTTAGTAACTAAAAAAAAGTTATTTAATTTATGTTTAGAAAAAACCAATTTTAAAAATATTGATTTTAAAGCGGAAGGTGAACTTGGTGTGGCTTTAAGTTATAAAGATGAAGTCGCGCCAGCAAAAATTTTAAAAGATTTTCAAAAAGAGCATAAAATTTTAAAAATAAATGGCGGAATTTTAGAAAAAAGTTTTATTGACGCGGATGAAATATTAAGTTTAGCTAAATTACCATCAAAACGTGAATTATTAGCCAAAGTAATAGGTACGATTAACGCTCCAATTTCTGAATTTGTTAATGTTTTAGCTGGTAATTTACGAAATTTTGTTAGTGTATTGCAAATAATTAAAGAAAAGCGTGAATTATAAATTGAATTATAAATATTAATTATTTTTTATTTTTTTATTTTTTGATTTTTGCATTGTCATTTTGCATTTTGCATTTTGATTTTTTGCATTTTTATTTTATGAACGAAGAACAAAAAACAGAAGAAACCCCTTTTGAAGTTCCTGCTAAATTTAAAGATTTAGTGGAACAAATAGAAAAATTATCTGTTTTGGATTTGGCGGAATTAGTTAAGGTTTTGGAAAAAAAGTTTGGAGTTTGTGCTATGGCAGCCCCAATGGCTGTAGCCGCTGTAGCTACTGGAGTATCTGAAGAAGAAAAAGTTGAAGAAAAATCTACTTTTAATATAGATTTAACAGTCGCTGGAGATAATAAGATTGGAGTAATTAAGGTTATTAGAGAAATAACTCAATTGGGATTAAAGGAATGTAAAGATTTTGTAGACGCCGCGCCTAAAACAATAAAAGAAGGGGTATCTAAAGCAGAAGGGGAAGAAATAAAGAAAAAAATAGAAGAAGCCGGCGGTAAAGCAGAATTAAAATAAATTCTCTACGTTATAAAATAAAAAAACCTTTAAACCTTTTAAAGGTTTTTTTATTTTATAGAAATATTTTCATCCAAAATGAAGGGACTGTCCCTCCTTAAAGTTGTTATTTTTTTGGCTAAAAATAACTAAAATTAAACCATAAAATTACATTTGACATGAATTTGATTAAAATTTTATTTTTACATTTTAAAATATATTTGTTGGGTATCGTGTTTGGGTTTATGTTTGAGTATCATAAACCCAAACATATTTTTTATTATTTCCTTTATCTCACTGTGTTAACACGTTAAATTTAATAATTTAATAAATATTTCTCGCAAGGCATACAAAGTGTTTAAAAAGGGGGTTGTCTCTCCTTTATTTTACTAAAGGTGATAGTCATCTTTGCCATCTTTACCAACAATCTTCACCGTGTTAACACGTTGAATTTAATAATTTAATATTTTTTTATTCTTAGAAAAATTTAAGAATTTTATTCTTAATTAGTTTGCGATCAAAGAAAAATATTAAGTGTGTTTGTTTATGTTTGTTTATATATTTTAAAAAAATCTAAAGTAAAAATGACTGTCGTTTTTTAAATAAATAAAAATTTTTTCCCATTTGATCTTATTGCCAAACTTGAAAAATTATGAATGTTTCCCTCTATGTATTTCATCTTATGTAAAATATATTGCATACAATTGGCATGATAATAATTTTCATGTTATATATATAACATGAAAATTATTATCAATGGTGGGAAAAAAATGGGAGGAGAAATTAAGGTTGGAGGGGCTAAAAATTTAGCTTTAAAAGCTATTGCCGCTTCTCTTTTATCAAAACAAGAAATGATTCTTAATAATGTTCCTGATATCGAGGATATAAAACAAATAATAGAAATATTAAAAGATTTGGGCGCGGAGATAGAAAAAAATAATAATTCCCAATATAAAATTTCTACCAAAAACATTATTAAAACAGAATTAAATGTTGATTTAGCTCGTAAACTTAGAGCCTCTATTGTTTTAATTGGACCAATGTTAGCAAGATTTGGCGAAGCAAAACTCCCTTATCCAGGAGGATGTGTTATTGGTAGAAGGCCAATTGATATTTTTATTGATGGATTTAAAGCATTAGGAGTTAAAGTAGAAGAAAATAAAAATGGTTATTATTTTAAAACACAAAAATTAAAGGGGGCTAAATTTATTTTTCCAATTATCAGCGTAACAGCAACAGAAACTTTAATGATGGCCGCAACCATAGCCAAAGGAAAAACAATTTTAATTAATACGGCTTGCGAACCAGAAATTTTGGCTTTAGCTGATTATCTCAATTCTTGCGGAGCAAGAATATCCGGACAAGGAACTCATACAATTATTATTGAAGGGGTAAATAAATTATCGGCCAATATTTTTAATATGATTCCAGATAGGATAGAAGCTGGAACTTTTGCTGTTTTAGCCGCGGCAACTAAAAGCGATTTAATTATCAAAAATTGTAATCCAGCTCATTTAGAAATTCCACTTTTAATGTTAAAAAGGATCGGAGTAAATTTTATAACAGGGAATGACAATATTCATATACTTCCTTCAAAAAAATTAAAAGCGATTAATGTTGTCACCCATGAATATCCTGGATTTATTACTGATTTACAAGCGCCATTTACTGTTTTATTAACACAAACTCATGGAATGAGTTTGATTCATGAAACTATCTATGAAGGAAGATTATTTTATATTGATAAATTAAATAAAATGGGAGCAAATATTATTTTATGCGATCCGCATCGAATTATCATTAATGGTCCAACAAAATTATATGGCCATAAAATAGAAAGTCCAGATATTAGGGCTGGAATTGCTTTGATAATTGCCGCTTTGATTGCCAAAGGAAAAACAGAGATTGATAATATTTATCAGGTTGATCGAGGATATGAAAAAATTGAAGAACGATTAAGAGAAATAGGCGCGGAGATTACTAGAATACAGAATTAAGAATTTAGAATGCAAAATTAGAAATACAGAATGCAGAATTAGGAAT
>JAGVFS010000042.1 GCA_020057535.1 Patescibacteria group bacterium | reverse complement strand
TTAGTAACAGGAAGTTTATTTGAATTATTTTTAACCCCCTCATTATTCCACGGAGGCGCTTTTCAAGGGGTAATGCGATTTATTTTTACATTTATAATTCCATCGCTTTTAATTGGTGCTTTGCCAGTTGAAATAGTAAGAGATGTTTCTTTAGAAAAACTTTTATTAGTTGGCTCGCTTGCGATATTTTGGTTTATAATTTCGATAAGTATATTTAATAGAGCAGTTAAAAAATATGAAAGTTCTAATTTTATAACTTTTTGAAATTAATATTCCTTTTAATTTTAAAAAATTATAAAAAATTATTTATTTATAAAACTTTGGCAAAAATCCAGAACAATGTTATAAAATCCCTTTATTTTAGCCAAAATAATTTTTTTATTTAAAAAATAAAATGGCTTATTTAAGAGAAATTAATAAAATTTGCCAAAGTTTAGTTAAACTATATTTACTATATTTTATATTTTTTTATGAAATCTTTTTTTATCGCTACTTCTGTTTTAATAGGGACAACTATTGGGGTAGGAATTTTTAGTATACCCTATGTAATCGCTAAAATCGGTTTTATACCGGGATTTTTATATTTAATTGGATTAGGATTAATTATTCTTGTTTTAAATCTTTGTTATGGTGAAGTTGTTTTGAGAACAAAAAAAAATCATCAACTAATCGGTTACGCAAAAATCTATCTTGGAAAATGGGGAGAATTAGCGACAATTTTCGCGGTTTATTTTGGTTTTTACGGCGCCCTACTCGCCTATCTCATTATAGCTGGAAATTTTTTGTATTCAATTTTAGGAAATTTTTTCTCCTTATCTTCTTTTGATTACAGTTTAATTTTTTCTATTTGTACAACTACAATAATTTTTTTTGGAATAAAAGCTATTCCAAAAATAGAATTATTAATAATAATTTTCTTACTAATAATTATTTCAATAATTTTTGTTTTTGGATTTCCACAAATAAAATTTGAAAATTTAATATCAATTGATTTAAAAAATTTTTTTCTTCCTTTTGGGGTAATTCTTTTTGCCTTAGGTGGAGTTTCGGCAATTCCGATTATGGAAATAGTTTTGAAAGAAAAAAAATTTTTATTAAAAAAAGCGATTATTTTAGGAACTTTAATTCCTTTAATTATCTATATTTTATTTAGTTTAGTCAGTATTGGTGTAGTTGGTAAAATAATTTCAGAAAATGCAATTATTGATTTAGGGAATTTTTTAGGAAAAGAAATATTATTTTTAGGATCAATTTTTGGATTTTTTACGGTCAGTACTTCTTTTTTAAGTCTTGGTCTCGCTTTGAAACAAATTTATCATTACGATTATAAATTAAATAAAACAATTTCAACAACATTAGTTTGTTTTATACCTTTATTTATTTTTTTAGCTGGTTGGACTAATTTTATTGAAATTATTAGTATTACTGGTTTGCTTATTGGCGGTTTAGATGGAATATTAATTATATTAATATATTGGCAAGCAAAAAAGAAATGCGACGATACACCGGCATACTCCATAAACATTCCTCGTTTTGTTGCTTATTTTATTATAGTTATTTTTTTCTTGGGAATTCTTTATGAAATTTGGAATTTAATTTTTAATAAAATATGAGAAAATCAAAAATTTTTCTTTTTATTTGTTTAGCTTTTATTTTAGGTATTTTTATAAGTTCGTGGATAAAAATTCCTTCTAATATTTTAGAAGGGGTTTTTGTTTTAGGAATTTTTTGGATTATTTTTTTATGGCCGCGAGAAAATGAAAAAATTTTTAGCTGGGATAAAAATAAAATTTTTAATGTTAAAATGACAATTATTGGTTTTTGTTTTTTATCTCTAATTTTTGGAATTTTTTATTTTCAAAAAAATTATTCAAAACAATATTTTTTACAATCTTATAATGAAGCAAAAGAAGAAATAATTTTAAAAGGAATTGTAATCAGCGATTTGGGAAATAAAAAAACTTCAAAAAAAATTATTTTTGAAGTTTATGAAATTTTATTTCCAAATTCTCAAAAAAAAATTAAAGAAAAAATCTTGCTTTACTTGTCATCTAAAATAGATTATCAATATGGCGATGAATTAGAAATCAAAACAAAATTAAAAACTCCTCTTGAATCTAAAGATTTTTCTTATAAAAATTATTTAGACAGATATCATATTCATTCAATCGCTTATTATCCTAAAATAAAATTTTTAGCTCAAAATAAAGGAAATTTTATTCAAAAAAATTTATTTTTACTTAGAGATAAATTTCAAGAAAAAATCTTAACTATTTTATCTTCGCCAGAGTCATTTTTTTTATCTGGACTTTTAATTGGAGATCGTAAAGATTTCCCTTTCCAATTAATAAATTCTTTTAATATCACTGGTACTACTCATCTTATCGCGCTTTCTGGTTATAATATAACAATTATTGGTATTCTTTTAATGAATTTATTTTACATTTTATATTTTTCTAAATCATCAAGTTTTTATTTAACAATTACTGGAATTATTTTTTTTGTAATTTTAACCGGGGCTGAATCTTCGGTTGTTCGAGCGGCAATTATGGGAATTTTAGTTTTATTATCTAAAAAAATTGGACGCTTAAAAAATATAACCAATGCTATTGTTTTTACCGCTTGTTTAATGCTTTTATTTAATCCTAAAATTTTACGTTATGACATCGGTTTTCAATTGTCTTTTTTGGCAACTTTGGGAATTATTTATCTATCCCCTATTCTTTTTAAAAAAGGATTTTATAAAATCTCAAATATTTTACAATTTAGAGAATCTCTTTTAAT
>JAGVFS010000016.1 GCA_020057535.1 Patescibacteria group bacterium | reverse complement strand
TTTGTCTGTTAAATATTAAGGCTATTTTTAATTTTAAAAATTATAAAGTATAAATTGTGTAAGTTACACTTTTATGTTTTTTCATAAAATAAAGGGTAAAAATTTAACCCTAATCAATATAAATAAACCAAGGGAAGAAGAATTAAAAATTTTAGAAGATGAATGTCAATTTTTTTCTTTAGATGTAAAAGATTGTCTTCTTCCTCCACAAAGAACAAAAATAGTCGAAAGGGCTGATTATCTATTTATGGTTTTGATTTTTCCGATTTATGATCATCAAACAAAAGAAATTTTTCCTTCTGAAGTGGATTTGTTTATTCAAAAAGATTTATTAGTAATTATTCACAATAATGAATTAAGCTCTTTAGTTAATTTACTTAAAGTTATTGAAAATAATAAAGATTCCCAAGAGAAATATCTTAGCGGCAATCCAGCTATTATACTTTATGAAATTTTAAATTCGCTTTTATTTTATTGTTTTCCAATACTTAATCATATTAGTGTTGATATTGATAATATTGAAAAACAAATTTTTATTGGAGACGAAAAAAAAATGGTTAGAGAAATTTTAAGCATTAAACAAAATATTGTTAATTTTAGAAAAGTGATGCAAGCTCATAAAACAGTGATTAGAAAATTAATTTTAAAAGCCCCTCAATTTTTTTCTATTATTAAATTAAATATTTATTTTAACGATTTAATTGAATACACAAAAGAAATTTGGGATAATTTAGAAAATTACAAAGAGGCGATTAACGCGCTGCATAAAACAAATGAAGCTTTAATTTCATTTCGTCTTAATGACATCATGAAGATTTTAACAATGATTTCGGTTGTCTTGTTGCCAATTACTTTAATTGCCAGTATTTTTGGAATGAATACAACTATGTCGTTTTTGGAACATCCAAACAGTTTTTTATATGTTTTATTTTTTATGTGTTTTATATCTTTGGGAATGATTTGGTTTTTTAAAATAAAAAAATGGATATGAAAAAAGTTAAAAGTTAAAAGTTTTTATGAAAATTTTATTAACTGGAGGAGGAACAATGGGATCAGTAAGTCCGTTGTTAGCAATTGCGGAAGAAATTAAAAAACAAAAAAAAGTTGAATTATTATGGTTGGGAACTAAAAATGGACTGGAAAAAAAAGTGATTAAAACTTATGGAATTCAATTTAAAGCGATTTTTTCTGGAAAATTACGACGTTATTTTAGCTGGCAAAATTTTATTGATTTATTTTTTATTAAAATAGGACTGTTTCAGTCTTTTTTTATTCTTTTAAAATTTAAACCAGATGTTATTTTATCTGCTGGAAGTTTTGTTGGCGTTCCAGTAATTTGGGCTGGTTGGTTATTGCATATTCCTTGTTTAATTCATCAATTAGATATTCGGCCAACTTTGGCAAATAAATTAACAAGCTATTTTGCTAAAAAAATTACAGTAACTTTTGAAAAATCTCTTAAAGATTTTCAAGAAAGAAAAACAATTTGGACTGGAAATCCGATAAGGCAAGAATTACGAATTGCAAATTATGAATTACAAATAAAAGAGGCTAAAAAAATTTTTGGCTTAGAAGAGGATTTGCCAATAATTTTAGTAATTGGCGGTGGAACTGGCGCGTTAGAATTGAACAAAATTATTATTCAAGTTATTCCTCAATTAACGCAATTGTTTCAAATAATTCATTTGACTGGAGGAAAAATCGAAACTAATTTAGTTGTTAGAAAAAGGTATTGTCATTATGAATTTTTAACAAAAGAAATGAAATACGCTTTTATTGTTGCAGATTTAGTGATTTCTCGAGCTGGAATTGGAACTTTGACAGAACTTTGTTGGTTTAAAAAACCAAGCATTTTAATTCCAATGCCAAAAACACATCAAGAAGAAAACGCTATTTTTTTTAAAAATAATCAAGCGGCTGTTGTTTTAGACCAAAATGAATTAATAAAAAATAAAAATTTAATTGTTGAAGAAATAAAAAAAATATTACAAGATAAAAATGAATTAAATAATTTGAAAGAAAATATTGGCAAGCTTAATAAGCAAGATGCAGAAAAAGAAATAGCGTAAATAATTATGAATGCAGAATTATAAAAAATTTTAATTTTCAAGTTTTTTTTAATAAAAAAAATCAGTTGTTGTTAAACAACAAAAAGAAATGTAATTTAAAAAAATTATTATTATTTATTATCTATATATGGATTTTAAAAAAATAAAAAAAGTTCATATTATTGGCGTTGGAGGAATTGGGGTAAGCGCTGTAGCTAAGATGATGCTTAAAATGGGAAAAAAAATAACAGGATCAGATTTAAATTTTTCAGAAATAATCCAAACTTTAAAAAATATGGGGGGGATAATTTATCAAAATCATAAAAAAGAAAATTTATCCTTAGATACAGATTTAGTTATTTATTCTTCTGCCATATCAAAAGATAATCCTGAATTTTTAGAAGCCAAAAAACTACAAACTTCAGGTTATAAATTACAAATTTTAAGTTATTCAGAATTTTTAGGTGAATTAAGTAAAGAAAAATATACAATCGCGATTTCTGGCACAAATGGCAAAAGCACGACAACAAGTATTTTGGGTTTAATTTTAGAAAAAGCGAAGTTTGATCCGTTAGTAATTGTTGGTAGTAAAGTTAATCAGCCTTTATGGGATGAAAATTTAAGAATGACTAAGAGTAATTTTCGTGTTGCTAAAAATTTAGTAAAAAATAAATATTTTGTTGTTGAAGCATGTGAATATCAAGCAAATATGTTAAATTTACATCCGCAAATTATAGTTTTAACAAATATAGAAGAAGATCATTTGGATTATTATAAAAATATAAATGACATTAGAAAAACTTTTCAAAAATATATAGAAAAATTGCCTAAAAATGGAATTTTAATAGCAAATGGAGATGATAAAAATATTCAATTGATTTTAAAAAAAATAAAGAAAAAAATTAAAATAATTACTTTTGGTCAAAATAAAAATGTAAATTTTCAAATTTGTCCTGTTAGGCGTTTATTATCTAACGGGGTAGGAAATATGGATAAAAAATTAGGACAAGTAAAATTTACTTTTCAAAATCTTAATTTTAAAGGATTAAATAATTTTAAAATTAACGAAAGCGTGGAGTTTACTTTGCAAATTCCAGGATTGTTTAATATTTATAACGCGATTGCCGCAAGCGCGGTTGCTATAAAATTGGGAATATCTTTAAGTGTTATTAAAAATGTTTTAGCTAATTTTAAAGGAATTTGGCGAAGGTTTGAAAAAATAAAAGAAAAAAATGGATCAATA